>JBBSKJ010000069.1:0-9090 GCA_038256475.1 Micropepsales bacterium
AAGAAGAAGCACCAGAACCAGACGTCCGACGGCGTGGCCGACAACACGCCCATCAGGTCGTTGGTGCGGAAATAGGCGAAAATCCAGGGCGCCAGAATCCAGCTGAACAACCCGCCCACCGACCAGAAGATTTCCCACGACCAGTGCTGCACCTTGCGGAAGGGCACATAGAAGCTGGCCGAGGCCAGGCCGCCCAGCCAGTGCAGCAAGACGCCCGTCATCGGGTTGGGTGTCATCTGGGATAAGGACGATGCAGTTTGACGTCGCGGTTCAGATCAACGCCGAAGCCGGGCTTGTCCAGTTGCGATGCCTTGATGCGGCCGTTCTGCGGCACCGGCTCGCCCAGCAATTGGGGGTGGAACATGGGCACCACCTTGTCGGCCTTGGGCGCCATCATCAGGAATTCCGCGAAGGGACTGTTATGGCGGGTGATGACGAAGTGATAGCTGTAGACCGATGAACCATGCGGCACCATCAGCTTGCCGCTGGCATCCGCCAGGTTGGAAATCTTGATCAGTTCGGTGACCCCGCCGCACCAGCCGACATCGGGCTGAATGATGTCGCAGCAATCCATCTCCAGCAGCATGCGGAAACCCCAGCGGGTGGCTTCATGCTCGCCGGTGGTCACCAGCATGCCGGGCGGCACGCTGCGTTTGAGATCGCGATAGCCCCAATAGTCATCAGGGGAGAGCGCCTCTTCGATCCATTTCAGGCCGGACTCCTTCCAGGCGGCCTGCGCCAGGCGGGTGGCGTAGTTCAGATCCAGCGACATCCAGCAATCCAGCATTAGCCAGAAATCGCGCCCCACCGCCGCGCGCATCTGGGCGATCTCGGCCAAGTTCTTCTTCAGCCCCTCTTCGCCCTCCGCCGGACAGTGATGCAACGGCATCTTGCCGCCGATAAAGCCCATCTGCTTGGCAAGATCGGGCCGCGCCCCGGTGGCGTAGAACTGAAGCTCGTCGCGCACCGCGCCGCCCAGCAACTGATGCACCGGCTCCTTGCGCAGTTTTCCCAAAAGGTCCCACAGCGCCAGGTCAACGCCGGAGATGGCGTTGATCACCAACCCCTTGCGGCCGTAATACTGGGTGGAGAAATACATCTGGTCCCAGATCTTCTCGACCTCGGCGGGATCGCGGCCTTCCAGAAATCTTGCCAGATGCTTTTCCACAATGAAGCAGGCGGGTTCGCCGCCGGTGGTCACCGCAAAACCGATCGTGCCGTCATCGGCTTCGATTTCCACTACCAGCGTGCCCAGCACATTGATTCCGAAGCTCTGCCGGCTCTGGCGATATTCGGGATAGCGCGCCATGGGCGTGGCGATGTGATCGTCAATCCAGTGCGCACCCGCCTGATCGTGATAGTCGGCCCCGCCACCGCGCACCACAAAGGCGCGGACCTGCCGGATCTTGGGAAATGCCACCGATTACGCCCCTGTTTTTGCTTGTTCTATTTGCCCTTGCGGGTAGCGTATCGCCAGAAAAACGGGGTGGGAAGATGCTTCTGAAGGATAAAGTGCTGCTAATCACCGGCGCCTCGGCGGGCATCGGCCGCGCCGTGGCGATCGAGGCGGCGCGCCAGGGCGCCGATGTGGCGATCAACTATTTCGACGCCACGGATACCGCCGCCAACGACACCGTGGCGGCAATCAACGCCACCGGGCGGCGCGGCATTGCGGTGAAAGGCGATGTGGCGCACGCCGACAGCGCGCCCGCCTTCATCGACGCGGCGGTCAAAGCCTTCGGCAAGGTGGACGTGTTCGTCAGCAATGCCGGCATCTGCCCCTTCCACGCCTTTCTCGACATGCCGCGCGAGATTTTCGAGCGCACCATGACGGTGAACCTGCACGGCGCCTATTTCATGATCCAGGCCGCCGCCAACCAGATGATCAAACAGGGCAAGGGCGGTTCCATCATCGGCGTGTCATCGATTTCCGCCTATGTCGGCGGCGAGTATCAGACCCATTACACCCCGACCAAGGCGGGCGTACTGTCGATGATGAACTCGGTCGCCATCGCGCTGGGCAAGCATGGCATTCGCTGCAACGCGGTATTGCCGGGAACCATTCAGACCGACATCAACAAGCAAGACCTTAGCGACCCCAAAAAGCGCGCCTATATGGAGGGCCGCGTGCCGCTGGGACGGCTGGGGGCTCCCGAGGACCTGGCTGGGCCGGTGATTTTCTTGGCCTCCGACATGGCGCGATACGTCAATGGCGCGGCGCTGCTGGTGGATGGCGGCATGTTTGTGAATCTGCAATAGCCGCGGAACGGGTGGACGGTTCCGGCATTTTCTATAGGTAAGATGCTGATCGAAAGATCCGCAAATTACAAAGAACGGCGGAGAACCGGCGAAAGCCAGTTCCCGCCGTTCTCGTTTTTGTTAGCGGGCGGCGGCGCCCAGCCCCGGATCGGGACGCGGGAAGGACGTCCAGCGCGAATCCAGCTTCACGTCGCCCGGCGGCGCATTCCAGGCCAGCGACTCCAGACCGTTCAGATCATAGACGATCTTGCCATCCTTGAGGGTCAGTTCCGCCACCAGCCGCTGCGTGCCGGTCACCTTGGTATTGACCATGTCGATATAGCCAAAGTTGCCCTTCTGGATGCTGATCACCGCGATGTCGGCCACCGATCCGGGCGAGAGATTGCCCAAATCCTCGCGCTTGATCTGGCGCGCCGGATTGGCGGTCATGCCGGCCACCACTTCCTGCAAAGTCTGGCCGATCGCCATCATCTTGCTGGCGACGTTCAGGATATCCTTGGTGGAGCTGTTCATGCTGCCGGTATGCAAATCGGTGGAGATGGAATCCGGCTTGAAGCCCTGCTTGATGATCGGGATCGCCAGCGAGAATTTGAAACTGCCGCCGCCGGTGCCGGTGTCGAAATAGATGCCGCGCTCGCGGCCTTCCAGAAACGCCTTGCTGGGGCCCATATTCGCCACGTCCTGTTCCTGGCGCAGGCCGGAGAACATGTGGGTGTAGATGTCGCCGGGCCGCAGCTTCTGGGTCAGCAGGTCATACAGCGGACGGGTCGGCTGGTCGATGCCGAAATCCACCATCACCGGCAAGTTGGCGCGGGTGCCGGCGATCACCGCCTGCTCCACCGGATTCCATTCCGGGCCCGCGAAATGCGCCGTTTTGATGCCAACGATCACACCAGGATAGCGCTGCGCCATCTTGGCGGTGGCCTCGCCGTCCATGTCGGCCTGGTCCTGCTCCCATTTTCCGCCGCGCATGCCGTTGCCCACGATATTGAGCATGGCCAGAACACGGGTCCTGGAACGATCGATGATCCGGTCTTTAAAGTCCTCGAAGTTGCGCCAGCCGGCGCAGCCGGCATCGACCACGGTGGTGACACCGCTGCGGAAGGTGAAACCATCTGGCGGAATGCTGAGGTCGCCGGCATAGGAGCCCTTTTCGCCGGTCCCATTGTAAACATGGACATGTAAATCAATGAGCCCGGGCGTCACATACATTCCGCGCACATCGATGGTCTTGATCGCATCGCCGGACGAAAGACCCGGCGCCACGCGCGCGATCTTGCCGTCCTTGATTGCGACATCCATCACCGAATTGATGCGGTTCCTGGCATCGATCACATGCCCGCCGCGCAGCAGCAGGTCATAGGCCGGAAGCGGCTGCGCCGAAGCGGCCGCGGTCAGCAGCGCCAGCGCGGCGCAGGCCAGGAGCTTCTTTCTCATATGCGCACCGCCGTCCATGGAACAATGCCGTACTCGCCCAGATCCACCGTGCCCGCCATGGTATTGCCAGTGGCGGTGCCCTTGAAACGCCAGTCGATGGTGCTGCCGGGCACCGGCATGCGGCTGCGCATTTCGACCGTGCCGCCGCGCACCGTGCCGGTCACTACGCCCTGATAGATTTCGCCCTTTTGCGTGCCGGCCAGCTCGCCGCCCTTCTGTTGCAAAGTGAACTGCTGCTCACCGACACCGCGCTCATACTTGATGGTGAAAGCCCAGCTGCCGGCCAGCGAGGCAAGCGGCCCCTTGGGAACGGGCGGATTGGCGTAGGTGCCGGGATTGCTGAGCGCCGCGTGAAGCGCATCGGCCACGATCCGCTCTTCGCCCGGATCCATCATGTATGGCATGATGGTGATGTAGCTTGCCATGACGTCAGGGCGGGTGCCGGTGCCGCCTTCGACCATGATGCGGGGCGTTCCCGCGTCCAGCTTCGCCACCAGCTCGGTGCCGGTGATGCCCAGCACGGCAGCGTCCCAATGGATGCGCAGGCGCGTGGCCTTGTTGGAAAGACCGCCCGGCTGGAGATATTCAAACCGCGTCGAAGCCAGCGGTTTCAGCCGCGCCTCGATAAGCTCCAGCCATCCGCGCCACATGCGCTGCTCGGCGTCGTGATCGCGCAGGTACCATTGGCGCACCGCCGCCACCAGGCCCATCACTTCTTCCTTGGAGCATTTCAGCGCCCGGCCGTAATTGTGGTGCGGCGAGGCATTGAAATAGGCCGCCTTGCAGAGGTCTTTCGGCCCCAGCAGCATGCCGGAGGATTGCGGACCGCGCAGGCACTTGCCGCCGGAATAACCCACCATGGTGGCGCCCGCCGCCAGATGGATGTTGGGCTTGAGCGGCTCTTCCGCCGCCGCATCCACGAAGGTGGGAATGTTCTTTTCCTTGGCGATGTCGCAGATGTCCTTGATCGGCAGCTCGCTCTTCGCCTCGCGTGTTGAAGCCATGATGTAGATCATGGCCGTGCGCGGGTTGATGGCGCGCCGCAGGTCATCGGCGGTTTCCACCTCGACCACCTCGGCGCCGACCATGCGCACGCCGATGTCATACTGGTTGCGCGAGTGTTTGGGGATGATGACCTGGTCCAGCGCCTTGATAAGGGGCAGTGCCTGGGCCTTTTCGACATCGGTGCCGGCCATGCAGGCTACGGTGGCCTGCACGATGGCCGCCTCGCAGCCATTGGTGGCGATGCCCCAGGGCGCGCCGGTAAGCTTGGCCAGTTCCGCGCCGACGCTCTCCATAAGCTCGTCGAGATGGACGTGATAGTGCGAGGCCTCGAACATCGCCTGCTTGACCTCGGGCAGCGAACGCGAGCCGGAGATAATGGTGTAGGTGCCCCGCGCATTCAGGATCGGACGCACCCCGATGCGGGTATAAAGATTGTCGCGTTCGTCTACCGCATAGGCGGGCACACCTTGTGCCGCCGCAGGCGCGGCCGCCAGCGTCACAGGCGCTACCGCACCCGCCACCGCGCCAGAACTCTTGAGAAGATCACGCCGCGACCATCTGCCGAACATGGCTCGTTCCTTTTAGATGTAGGCGATGACGTCGATTTCAACCAGGGAGTTGCCGGGAATGCCGCTAGCCGGCGCCACCGTGCTGCGCACCGGCGGGATCGGACCCCAGTCATAGGAGCGATACACCGCGTTCATCGCATTGTAATCGCCCAGATCGTTCAGAAAGACGCTGACCTTGAGGCACTTCTGCAATGAAGATCCCGCCTCGGTGAGGTTCTTGGAAATCTCGTCCAGCACCGTCTTGGTGTGTTCTTCGATGGTGCCGAAATAATGCGCCCCCACGCCCGACAGGAACAGCATGTTGCCGTAGGCAACGGCGCGCGAAAACATCGGCCGGGCGACCGGCGGATTGGGCGGCGGATAGGGCGAGCGCTTTTCCAGTCTGGGCTGCGCCTGGGCCTCGGTGCTCTTGCCCAGCACCGCCGCGCCTGTGGCGGCAACAGCGGCAACCGCCCCTTTGGTCAAGAGGCCGCGCCTTGATTTCTTTTCCATGAAACACCCCCGACAACGTTTTTGGCCAGTGCCCCCCGGCCACAATGGCAGGCTATCACAAAATCCGGGGCCTCCAAGGCCGCTGGACATGCCGCGGGGCGTTCATTTCGAGCCCGCCAGTGGTCGGCAAAAAAGGCCTAGTCTGCTGGCGCGACATCGTCGGTCATGGTCGACATGGGGATGCGCTGCTTGCGCTTCTTCAGCCACATGATGGTGCCGGTGATGACGAACAGCAGCGGCACCAGGCCCGACAGGAAGACCAGGAATTCCCACAGCCAGCCCAGATTGCCCTGGCCGTCATGCATGGGGCGCTGCAGCGCCATGAAGCTGTCGCCGCCGCCATTGTTGGCGACGTCGCGCACCTCCAGCACCGCGCCGGTGTTGGGATGGATGTAAACCGTGGCATTGGTGCCGAAGCGCGAGGCCACCGCCGCGGTCAGCGGCTTGTCGGCTTCGCCCGGCACGGTAACGCTGCGCACCGTCGCGCCCGGCATGGTCTTTTGGGCGATCACAAAAGCGTGATCGGGGCCCAGGCGCCGGCCACCCGGCACCGGTTCGACCACAGGCGCGGGCGCCGGCGTACTGGCCGATACGATGGCGCGCATGGTCTGGGGGAAGCTGATGGCCACGCCCGAAAAGCTTACGGCCATGAAAGCCACGAACATCCAGATGCCGGCAGCGGCATGCAATTCGCGGTGGAAGCGCAAGCCCTTGGCCGTGCGGCGCACCAGGAAGGCATATTTCCATTGGCCGCGCTTGGGCCACCACAGCACGATACCCGTCGCGCCCAAGAGCACCATGCCGACACCCAGCCAGCCCACCAGGGGGCGGCCAAAGTCCCGGCCCAGCTTCAGGCTGCCGTGGAACTGATGCAGCCATTGAAAGACCGGCAGCCGGCCGTCGCGGCGCACACCGAGCGTCACACCGGAAGCAGGATCGACGTTAAGCTGAAGATTCACCGGCTCTTCCAGCGAAGCGGGGACGGCGCGATGCTTGCCCTCCAGCCGCACCACCATGGTATCGCCGGGTTTGGCGGGCATCAGAAACTGGATCTGGCCGCCCTCTTCGGCTTGCACCACACGGCGCGTATACTCGGCCATGATGGTCAGCGGGATGCGCTGGCCCGCGGTGGTCGCCTTGGGCGCCGGCGCGATCCAATCGGTGAACTTGTCGTCGTAAACCAGAATGCTGCCCGAGAGGCTGACGGCCACGAATAACACGCCCAGCACCAGCCCGACCCACATGTGAATCTGAAACAGGGCGCTGCGGACGGTGGCGAACTTCATGGCGTCATCCCCTCTTAGCGCGCCGGCTCTTACAGGCCGCGCCGCAATGCGTTCAAACACACTTTGCTGGCGTTTGCAAGTCAGTCGCAAATAAAATACTAGCTATATCATATGGTTAGTTGGTCAGAACCAATGCTCGGTTAAGGCGTTCTAAGCTTTCATGGCTGGGTTTCGCCAACTCCTGCGCAATACACCGCAAGGTCTCTATTGTCCGCCCGGCGATTTTCACATCGATCCGGTCGCACCGGTGGCGCGCGCGGTGATAACCCACGGCCATTCCGATCACGCCCGCGCCGGGCATGGCACGGTGCTGGCGACGCCGCAGACGCTTGCGATCATGCGGGCGCGCTATGGCGAAGAGTTCGCTGCTATCACCCAGGCCGCTGCTTATGGCGAAGAAGTTTCGCATAGCGATGTGCGCGTCACCCTGGTGCCGGCGGGCCATGTGCTGGGCTCGGCGCAAGCCGTGCTGCGCTGGAAGGACATCACCATCGTGATATCCGGTGATTACAAGCGACGCCGTGATCCCACCTGCGCGGCCTTTGAGCCGGTGCCCTGCGATGTCTTTGTCAGCGAAGCCACGTTCGGCCTGCCGGTATTCCGCTTTCCCGATGCAGCGGATGAAGTCACCAAATTGTTGAAGTCGGTGGCGCTGTTTCCCGAGCGCGCCCATCTGGTGGGCGCTTATGCCTTGGGGAAAGCACAGCGCATCATCTGCCTGCTGCGCGAAGCCGGCTATGACCGTACCCTGTACATGCATGGCGCGCTGGCCAGCATGAACGCGCTGTATGAGGCGCATGGCATCGCGCTGGGCTCCCTTGCGCCGGCCACCGATATCGCGCGCAATGCCCTGCCCGGCGAGATCGTGATCGCGCCGCCCTCAGCCATCGCCGACAAATGGGCACGGCGCTTCGCCGATCCGATCCCGGCCTTTGCCTCGGGCTGGATGATGGTGCGGGCCCGCGCCCGCCAGCGCCATGTCGAACTGCCGCTGGTGATCAGCGACCATGCCGACTGGGACGAACTGACCGAAACTATTCAAGACGTGAAGCCCCGCGAATTGTGGATCACCCATGGCAGCGAAGGCGCGTTGCTGCGCTGGTCCGAACTGAACGGCATCACCGCCCATGCGCTGGAAGTCATCGGCTATGCGGATGAGGATGATTGATGCGCGCCTTCGCCCGCCTGCTGGATCAATTGTCCTTCACACCATCGCGCAATGCCAAGCTGACCTTGCTGCGCGACTATCTGGGCAAGGCGCCCGATCCGGAACGCGGCTGGGCCCTGGCCAGCCTGACCGGCGCCCTGACCTTTGACGCCGCCAAGCCGGCCTTTATCCGCAAGGCGGCGCAGGCGCGGCTGGACCCGCAGCTTTTCGCGCTGTCGTATGATTTTGTCGGTGACCTGGCGGAGACGGTGGCGCTGGTATGGCCGGTGAAACCGGGCGCCAACCGCGAACCGGAATTGCCGGAAGTGGTGGAGACTCTGCGCACCGCCTCGCGCCGGGAAGTGCCCATCCTGCTGGAACGCTGGCTGGATGCGCTGGATGCGACGGGACGCTGGGCGCTGCTGAAGCTGCTGACCGGCGGCTTGCGCGTCGGCGTGTCGGCACGCCTGGCTAAGCAGGCGCTGGCGGGACTGGGCGATGTGGCGATCGCGGACATAGAAGAGGTCTGGCATAGCCAGGAGCCACCTTATGGCGATCTGTTCGCCTGGCTGGAGAAGCGCAGCGAACGGCCCACCACCGATGCGCCGGCCCGCTTTCGCCCCGTGATGCTGGCCCAGGCGATCGACGAAGCGACCGATTTCGCGCGTTACGAAGCGGGCGACTATGCCGCGGAATGGAAATGGGACGGCATCCGGGTGCAGGCGGCCCATGAAGGCGGCCAGCGCCGGCTGTACAGCCGCACCGGCGAGGATATTGCCCCCGCCTTCCCTGATGTGATCGCGGCACTGGATTTTGACGGCGTGATCGATGGCGAGTTGCTGATCTTCAACGACGGTCATGCCGCGCCGTTCGGCGATTTGCAGCAGCGTCTGAT
>JBBSKJ010000070.1:0-9059 GCA_038256475.1 Micropepsales bacterium
TGCCGCCATGGCTGCGGCAGGGCCCGTCCAGGCGGAAAAAGCGACCGCGACACGCCCGACAAGCCAGAGAAGGACGAGGGTGCCGAGCGGCCAGCCCTGGAGCGGCAGCCGCCCCGTCCAGTTGGGGATGGCGGTGAGGAGAAATCCGGCGATAGCGGCGACGACGAACCCGAAAAGAAGCTCGTGGAAATGCCAGGCGATCGGATCAAACGCTGTCGGAAGTGCGACAGCGCCGCTCAGCATCAAAATCCAGATCGCCATCGAGGAACAGGCCCAGAGGCCGGCCGCAAGAAAGAAGGGGCGGAAGCCTGCGGAAAGAAGCGGCCATGCTTCGGCCGAACGGTATCGGGGGATAGCCATGTTAGGACCCCTCAAACGCGGCAGCATATCCACTCGCGTGACGAAGGCTGCCAGGAACGGTTCTATACCGAGTATGTCTGGGCGAACCAATAGCCCATTCGCGCCCACCGGGCGCGAATCACACCGAAAAGCCTTGTGTCTTCTCCTCACCCAGCCAGCGTTGCCACATCTGCCGGTAAGCCATCTCAATATTACGGCGGAAGCGATCGGTGTCGAACAGCGCGCAGGTTGAGCGGTTTTCCGCCAGCTTAGTCTTGATAACCTTCAACGCTTTCGGGTCGTTCGCCAGCCGTACGGCCAGCGCTTCATAGTCCGCAGCGTTTTCCGTTATCAGCTCCGGCAGGTCCGCTGCCATCAACAGGCTGGCGGCGACGCGGCCCGGAAAAGCCGTGCCGCGCTGCGTCACCAGCGGCACGCCCGCCCATAGCGCATCGCTGGCGGTGGTGTGGGCATTGTAGGGCAGGCCGTCGAGGAACAGGTCGGCGAGAGACAGCCGCGCCAGATGCTGATCCGGTGGCCGGTCGGGGGCGAACAGGATGCGCTCGGGCGCCACGCCATGCGCCGATGCATGGGCCGCGATATTTTCCGCAAAGGGCTTCGCCGCTTCCAGCAGCCACAACACGCTGCCTTCCACCTGTTTCAAAACCCGCATCCAGCTGGCGAAGGTGTCCGGCGTCAGCTTGTAGCTCTGGTTGAAATTGCAGAAGACGAAAACATCGTCGGGCAGGCCGGCTTCGCGGCGGCTGGGAATGGTCGCGATGGGGCGGCCACGATCATCGTTGACCTGATAGCTGCCGGGCAGGGTGACAACCTGTTCGTCATAGTAGCGTTCCTCGCCCGCAGGGATCACCACCCGGTCCGCGATGATATAATCGATATAGGGCGCGCCCAGTGTGCCGGGGAAACCCAGATAGTTGACCTGCAGCGACGCGGGGCGATGGGCGAAGACATCCATGCGATGCTTGCCGAAATAGCCGTTGAGATTGACCAGAATGTCGATCCCGGCCTCGCGAATTTTGGCGGCGGCGTCGGCGGCGGTCAGTCCGCCAATATCGATCCATTCATCAAAGGCCTGTTTCAACCTTGCCGTCATGGCGCTGTGATCGGCGCTGTCATTGTCCACGGCGATGATCTCGAACTGCTCGCGGTCGTGCCGCTCGTAAAGTCCCGCCATCAGGATGGCGGTGGCCTGTTCGCGGAACTCACCGGACAGATAGCCGATCCGGATTTTGCTTCGCCCTTGGCGCAGCGCCGGGTCGTGCGGTGGGGTGGCAACGGGGGGATAGAGGTCGCGGACATAAAGGCGGGCGCAGGCCTGGAGCTCCGCCGGATCGTCCGACAGCGCCTGGAGCATGAAGGGGCGGGCCACGCGCGCGCCGCTACGGATTCCTTGCGATATGGCAGCCCGCTCCCGCTCGAGCCTGCTCCAGTCGGTGACATACATGTTAAGGTGCAACACGCCGCCGCGGGCGTAAGGAAGATCGGGCGCCAATGCCAGCGCCTTTTGCATGTCGGCAATGGCCGGCACATAGCGGTGCTTGAACAGCCACCAGCCATAGCCGCGATTGTTCAGGGCTTCGACATGGCCAGGCTGCAGCGCCAGCACGCGATCATAACTGGCCAGGGATTCGTCCGGACGCTCCATCTCGCCCAGCAGCACGCCGCGCTTGAACCAGGACTGCACATCTGTCGGGTCCCGCTCCAAGGCGGCGTCATAGCTGGCCAGCGCGTCGCGCGGCCGGTTCAGGCTTTGCAGGGCATGGGCGCGGTTGCGCAAGGTCTCGGCATCGGGCGCGATTGTCAGCGCACGGTCATAGCTTTCCAGCGCTTGCCCAAAACGGCCCAGCAGGGTGAGCACATTGCCGTAATTGGCCAGCGCGCCGGCGTCGCGCGGATTGATCTTCAGGGCGGCGGCGATCAGGTCGCAGGCTTCGTCGGCGCGGCCCTGCTGCGCCCTGAGCACGCCCAGCATGTGCAGCGGCGCAAAGGCCTTTGGCGCACCCGCCAGTATCTGCAGATACAGCTTTTCGGCCTCCGCCAACTGGCCGCGCTGATGCAATGCCGCGGCCTGGCCGAATAAGTCCTGAGATGCCATCTGGGTGTTGTTCCGGCCTGCTTGCGTCGCTGCGCCAGAAGCTTAAAATCAGCATCTTCATGCAGCAAGAAGCCGACATTACCGTGGTCGTCACATCGTGCAACCGCCACGATTTGCTGGCGCGCACGCTGGAGAGCTTTTGTGCACATGAAAGCGAGGGGCGGGTGGCGCGCATCCTGGTGGCCGAGGATGGCGACGCCGATCCCGCCCAGGTCTGCCAGCGTTTCGGCGCCGAGTATTTTCGCACCAGCCAGCGGGTGGGGCAGATAAAGCTGATCGACCAGGCCTATGCGCAGGTCACCACGCCTTTCATCTTCCATCTGGAGGATGACTGGGAATTCTATCGCTCCGGCTTCATGGAGCGTAGCCGCGCCATTCTGGAAAGTGATCCTTCGACGCTTCTGGTGCAGCTGCGGCCCTGGAACGACAATAACGGTCACCCGCTAAGCTTTGCCGCCCCCGACCGTTCCTTTGGCGTGCTGGCCTACGGCTATTGCGATTGCTGGCATGGTTTCACGCTCAATCCAGGTCTTCGCCGGCTATCGGACTATCAGCGGCTGGGCGGCAGCTATGAGCGCCAGCCCAAGACCATGTATGTGGTGGCCAAGACGCCCACCGCCGCGCTGCCGTTTGAAGTGGAGGCCAGCGCCTTTTACCACCGGCTGGGTTATCGCGCGGTCATCCTGGATGAGACCGGCTATGTCCGCCATATCGGGGCGGAGCGGCACGTCCCGCACCCCGATGACGCCCAATCAAATTTGCAAGGCGTGCCGCGTAACGATCCGTGCCCCTGCGGTTCGGGCAAGAAGGTCAAGCATTGTCACGGCGCCTTGGTCTGACAACAAGAACAAACTGCGAAGGCCATATCCCATGAAGAAATTCGCCCTGCTGCTTGTCCTGCTGCCCACGCTTGCCATCGCGCAAGCGCCCAATCCGCCGGTCAAGCCCGAACTGACCGAGAATTGGACGCCAGTGCCGCGCAAGGTTGCGCCGGGCGCCAGTGTCGGACAGCCGCCATCGGACGCGATTGTCCTGTTCAACGGCCGCGACCTGGATAACTGGGAAAGCGTCAATGGCGGCAAGGCCGAATGGACCGTCGGCAAGGACGAATTCTTCGTCGCGCCCAAGGCCGCATCCATCCGCACCAAGGAGAAGTTCGGCGACGTCCAGCTGCATGTCGAATGGATGATCCCGGCGCTACCGGCGGACCGCAAGGGCCAGGACCGCGGCAATAGCGGCATCTTCCTGCAGGGCCTGTACGAGGTGCAGGTTCTGGATACGCTGGACAATCCCACCTACGTAAACGGCCAGGCAGGCTCGATCTACAAACAGTATGCGCCGCTGGTGAATGCGCAAAAGCCGGCGCCGGCCTGGCAGAGCTATGACATCATCTATACCGCGCCGCGCTTTTACGGCGACGACAGCTTGGCCGAACCTGCCCGCATGACCATTTTCCTGAATGGCGTACTGGTGCAGCACAATGTGCCGCTGCTGGGCCCCACCGAATATCGCGGCATTCCGGTGTACAAGGCGCATGGCGATGGCGTGATCATGCTTCAGCAGCACAACAACCAAGTGCATTATCGCAATATCTGGCTCAGGAAGCTTTAGCGTCCGCCAGGCGCAGATCGTCGCTGCGCTGAACGCGATAAAAGGTTTCCAGCATCACCGCGATCACGCGGCCGGCGTGCGGCGACAGCCGCCCGAGAATGGCTTCCCGCGTCACGCCGAACATGCCGGCGCTTTCCGGATCGTCGGGACTGGGCCGCTCGAACCCCATGCTCCAGCCGGTAAAGGCGCGGCTTTCGACTTCGCGGTCCAGCAGCAGGCGTGTCTCCCAATGGCGGCGGTCGGTACAGATGCGCGTATAGAGGTCGCGCACCACGCGCTCTTCGCCTTCCAGGATCTGGAGGAACCCCCCATCAATGTAGATCAGCAGGCCAGTGACCCCGATCAGGGGGTTGTTGGCGCGGGACGCGGCAAGAATGTCGTTGAGCACGCCGGGCGCGATATCCCTTGGGGTGCCGCTGACGTAAAGAAGCTGGCGCATGGCACCAGCCTGTCACAACAGGATTGAAAGAAAGTGAAAGGCCCGCCAGATATCTGGCGGGCCTTCCTTGAAGCTCTTGAACCTACTGCGCCGGAGCCGGGGTGGCTGCGGCGGGCTCAGCCGGAGTGGTGGCAGGATCAACCGGGGCGGCGGCAACCTCAGCAGCCGGAGGGGCGGGGTTCTGGGCAGCTTCTTTGGCCTCCGCGATCGCCTTTTGGTATTCCTCCTCCGCCTGGCGGACAGCAGCGCTTTGCGCGCGGCGGGCGGCATTGTCCGCAGCCTGCTCACCCCACCGGCCTTGAGCAAGGGCTGGCGTCGTGACAACCGTCAAGGCGAGGATCGACAAGGCGGCTTTCTTGAAAGTCATGTGGCGCTCCCTGATATTTTTTATGACTGAGAAATTGCCACGAGACGGTGCGGGCGGGCAATGACTCTGTTGTTTTTTTGGGGTAGCCCCGATAGGACCGGTTCCCATGCCTCTCCACATCATCAAGCTTTGCGTCGGCTGCGATAGCCTGTCCGAACTGGCCGATTGGCAGAAAAAGCGGCTGAAGGAAAAGCGCGCCAAGGGACAGAAGCCGGAACTCGTCCACGTCACCCGCATGACGCCCAAGCGGGCCGAGGAAATCCTGGCGGGGGGCTCGCTTTACTGGGTGATCAAGGGCCAGATCGCCGCGCGGCAAAAACTGCTGGCATTCCGCGACGTTAGGAAGAACGGCATTCCCCATTGCGGACTGGTTTACGACAAGGAACTTGTTCCGGTGGTCGCCCGGCCGCGCCGGGCCTTTCAGGGCTGGCGCTACCTCGAAGCCCCCGATGCGCCGCCGGACCTGGCCCGGACGAAGGGGGCGAAGGACTTGCCTGAGTCGCTGCAGCGCGAACTGGCGGCGTTGGGATTGCTGTAAGAAAATGCTTAGAATCGGGATGGCCGTTTTGCCGCTTGGGTGGTGTTCGCGTCGGCGCCTTGTGCACGGGGGCAACGTCGAGATCTGGTGTTGCTAAAGAGGCAAGTTGTCGATCAGCCGGGTCTTGCCGATCCTTGCCGCAGCCAGCACGCGCGCCGGGCGATCCAGTGCCGTGATGTGATCCAAAGTTGCGGCATCGCGGATGGCGACGTAGTCGACATGATCGAAGCCGGCTTGATACAGAGCGTCGATGCCGGCGCCTTCCGCTGCCCTGAGATCATCCTGCCGCGCGGCGGCGATGACGTCTTTCAGAATGACATTGAGGCGGCCGGCGATGCGGCGCTCTTCCGGCGACAGGTAGGCGTTGCGTGACGACATGGCCAGGCCATCACACTCGCGCAGGGTAGGCGCGCCGAGTATCTGGGTAGGAAGCGCCAGATCGCGCGCCAGCCGCTGCACCACCAGCAGCTGCTGATAGTCCTTTTCCCCAAACACCGCGATGTCGGGGCTGGCGGCGAGCAGAAGCTTGGCGACCACGGTGGTGACGCCGGCGAAAAAGTGCGGCCGGAAATCCGTTTCCAGCCCGTGCGCCGGGCCGCCGACCGTAATCGTGGTGGCATGGCCTTGCGGATACATCTCGTGTGCGGTGGGCGCGAAGATGATGGTTGCCGCGTCGCCCAGCCGCGCCATGTCCGCATCCAGGGTGCGCGGATAGGCGTCGAAGTCCTCATGCGGCGCGAACTGGGTGGGGTTGACGAAGATGCTGATCACCACATGCTCGGCATGCTTTCTCGCTTCGGTCACCAGCGAGACATGGCCTTCATGCAGGGCGCCCATGGTGGGCACCATGGCGATGCGCGCGGGCTTGAGGGGCGCCAGCGCGCGGCGCAGGCTTGAGACAGTCGAAACGAGCTGCGGCACCTAGCGCGTCTGCACGGCCGCGAAACAGGTCTGGCCGCGCTGGGTCAGGCGAGTACAGACGTCGCGCGCCTCACGTTCCGCGAACAGGCCGAACCGGGCGCGATACATGGTGTGCCCGTTGCTCTGGACCGGCGCGATGATGCGTGAGGCCCGCGCCAGAACGTCCTGGGCTTTGCCGGCGTAAGCGGCGAGCTGGGCGCAGGCCAGCGCCGTGTCGGCATAGGCGCCGATCAGGATGGTCCAATTGCGTCCCGGCACAGACGATGGGGTGTCGGCATCGCCCTCGCCGGCATCTTCGCGCAGGGAAGGGCGCATTTGCGGACGGGGCGCATTCACCGCGGTCTTGATCAGCGCGGCCTGCTGCGCGGTCAGGAAACCGTTTTCGGGGCGCGCCGTGGGACGAATGGTCGGAATGCTGGCCGCCGTGACGCGGACCTCCGGCTTGGGCGGGACCGCAGCGACTGCGGGCTGGGGCTTGGCGGCCGGCCTGCCTTCGGCATGAATGATGGAGAAATTCTCGTCGGGCGCCCGCGCGGCTTCGGCGGCGTCTTCGTCGTCGCGCTGCACAACATTCGGCACTGGCGAAAGGGCGGCAAACTGGTTTTGCAGCGATGTCTTGACCTCGGGCAAGCTGAACCCGGCGGTAGCTGGCCCCGGGGCATTCCGGGCAACCTGCCGCCACGGCACTGTGACGCGCGCTACCAGAGCGGGATTGGCGGTGATCTGGGTGAAAGTCTGATCCAGCAGCCGGACCATTTCCAGGTCGCGGCGCCCGGCGGTACGGCCCCCCATCACCACGGCAATGACATGATTGCCGTCGCGCACGACCGAACTGACCAGGTTGAAGCCGCTGGCATTGGTGTAGCCGGTCTTGATGCCGTCGGCGCCGTCATAGCCGGCCACCAGCTTATTGTGGGAGGAGAACCAGGTGCCTTTGTACTGGAAGCCCGAAAGGCTGAAATATGGGAAATACTGCGCATGGTCATAAGCCAGCCGCCGGCCCAGGATTGCCATGTCTGAAGCGGTGCTGATCTGCAGCGGATCGGGCAGCCCTGAAGCATTGTGGAAGTTGGTTGAGCGCATGCCCAGCTGCCGCGCCTTTTCCGTCATCATCACGGCGAAGTGCGATTCGGTGCCGCCCAGCGCTTCGGCCACCACCACCGCCACGTCATTGGCGCTGCGGATCACAAGGGAGCGGATGGCGGTATCCACCGGTATGGTCTGGCCCGGGCGCAGACCCAGCTTGGTCGGTTTCTGGATGGAAGCGCGCTGGCTGACCGGCAGCGGCGTTTCCATGGTGAGCTTGCCCGCCTTCAATGCGTCGAACAGCAGGTAGAGCGTCATCATCTTGGTCAACGAGGCCGGACGGCGTTCGGCTGTTTCGTTGCGGGCGTAAAGGACTTTGCCGGTCGCCCCGTCGATCACCAGCGCGGCGTCCTTGAGAGGATCTGTCGGGCTGCGGGGCATGGAGACGGTGGCGCGTTTCGCCGGCTTCTTCGCTTTGCGTTTTGCTGCTTCGGCAGGCGCGGTGAGCCCAGCCAGGATCAAGCTCGCCAAGAAGAGCACGATCAGGGCGATGGAGCCCGATAGGCGAGACCGACACGGTAAAGACACAGCTATCCCCAAAAGCGGATCACCCCTGTGATCAAAAGACCAAATTGCGACACATTCCGCAAGACGGAACCGGAATTCATTATGCGTTTCCGGGCTTTATGAAGTGTTAGCGTGTTCCTGGGAGTTCCCCCAAATTGCGGCGCCGCGAAAAAATGGTGCGGCGCAACAATTAACCCTTGACCCGGCAGGGATGCTCGCTCATATAGGTCATGTTGCAGTGCAACAGGCTCACCGGACCAACCGGTCGTGCCCCAACAATCAGAGAGGACATGACATGAGCAAAGCAAAGACTGCCGAAAAGGCGACTGCCACTGCCGAAACCGCCCTGGAAAACGGTGCCGCCGCGCTGAAGACCGGCCTGGAAAAGGCCCTGAAGGGCTATGATGCCTTCGTGACCTACGGCAAGGACAATGCCGAAGCCGCCATGAAGTCGGCCACCACCGCCGGCAAGGGTATCGAGACCATCAACGGCGAAATCTATTCCTATTCCAAGCAGTCCATCGAAGACTCGGTTGCCGCCACCAAGGCCGTGCTGGGTTCCAAGTCGGTTCATGAAGCGTTCGAATTCCAGACCGACTATGTGAAGTCGGCGTTCGAAGCCTATATCGCCGAGATGAGCAAGATCACCGAACTCGCCACCACGACCACCAAGGACAGCTACGCGCCGTTCAAGGGCCGCGTTCAGGCCTGGCTCGACACGGTTCAGACCGTCCGCGCCTAAGTTCAGTTTTATTCCGCATTGCGAAGGGCTCCGGTCTCAGGACCGGGGCCCTTTTCGTTTGCGGCTTTCCCCTTTCGGCCTTCGCAGCACAGGCTGCTACGGCCATCTCCTGCGCACCGGTGCGGAACTTGAATTTTCCTTTGGGACTAACCAGATAGGTTGATCCCCACTAGGCAGCGGCCCATTCTGGACTAGGATGGTCATGGCAGCGAAGAATCCGGCAATGAAAGATTCGGGCGACAACAACAATGACGACAAGAACGGGTCGGGCAACACCGGCACCGGCATCGTCACAAAAACGCGCCCCAAGACCAAGAAGCCCAGCCTCTACAAGGTCCTGCTGCTGAATGACGACTACACGCCGATGGAATTCGTCGTCCACATTCTGGAGAA
>JBBSKJ010000071.1:0-8981 GCA_038256475.1 Micropepsales bacterium
CAGAAAATCCAAAATACGTAGTATTTACAATGGCTTGAAACACATATGGAGACGCTGGAAAACATAGGGAGACTCGAGATGGGCGGACTCTCTCTCCGACCAATTTTCCTGCCAATCCAATGGGAGGTTCGACAAAGGCCCGGCAGGGCCTTTGGGGCGGGCGAGAGCCCGATCCGAGCGAAGCGAGGACGAAAACAAGCCGAAGGCATGTTTTCGCCAATCCTTTCTCTCCGACCAATTCCTCTTTCCGCGCGGAGAGGTTTTGCGACCAAATTCTGCGCCCCTTGGTTCGCTCCCGGCCTATCTTTTCGATCTGGCCTTCGTATGGTCGCGGCATGGCTGGAACCAACTCTTCAGACGGGCGTTCACCGGCGGGGAGCCTGCGTTCGGGGAATATCTTGGCTGTCAATCGTCTGGTGCTGCTTGCCGCGGTGCCCCTGTTTCTTGTCCTGCTGGTCGTCGCCTATCTCACCGTCCAGTTCGGCATCAATGAGCGCACGGCCCAGGGCATGGTGCGCCACACCTATCAGGTGATGGAAGTCGCCAGCCGGCTTCAGAACGATCTGCAGACGGCCGAATCCGCCCAGCGCGGATTCATCATCGACCGCGATCCCGTTTATTACAGCGCTTACCAGGCCGCCGCCGCGCGGGTGCCGGGCCATGTGACGGCCTTTCGTGAGATCACACGCGACAATCCCTCCCAGCAGCAACGCGCCGCGCGGCTGCAGCGCCTTGTCCAGGGCCGCCTCGACCTTCTGGCCGACAATTTGAAGCTGGCCACGTCGCCGGACCCGGACCTGGACGCCCTGTTCGCCAGCTTTGCGCGGGGCCGCGACCAGATGGTAACGCTGGGCCGCGAAGTGACCGAGGGCGTGGCGGAAGAACAGCGCCTGCTGGCCGAGCGCGAGCGCGAGCGCCGCGAGGTTGACGAGCTGGAGATTGCCTTCGCCATTGGCGCCGGGATACTGACCCTTGGCATCCTGCTGCTGGCCGCCGCCCTTCTGGTGCGCAACAATATAAAACTGACCGCGGCGGAACGCGCCCGCGCCAATGAGGCGGCCATCCTGCAGGCCACCCTGGAAACGGTGCGCGAGGGCATCGCCTATTTTACCTCCGACGGGCTGCTCTGCGCCTTTAATGCGCGCTTCTTTGAGCTGCTCGATCTGCCGCGTGATTTGGCGAACCTGGAGACGGGGCTGCCGGCCTTGCGCCGGATCGAGGAGGCGCGTGCGGCGTCCGCCAACATCTTCGTGGCGCCCGGACCGGAACATACCCAGGAAACCACCCATATCGTCTGGGCCGACCGCGAGCTCGACATCTACAAGGCGCCGGTGGCCACCGGCGGCTTCATTATCGGGGTGGTGGACCAGACCGACCGGCTGCGCGCCGAGGGCATGGTGCGCCAGTCCCAGAAAATGGAAGCGATCGGCCATCTGACCGGCGGGGTGGCGCATGATTTCAACAATCTGCTGCAGATCATCAGCGCCAATCTCGATCTGGTGGTGGCCGGCTCCACCGCGCTGGCCGATGCCAAGCTGCGCGAGCGGCTGCAGAATGCCATCGGCGCGGTGGCAAGGGGCTCGCGCCTCACCGGCCAGCTCCTGGCTTTCGCCCGCCGCCAGGCGCTGGAGCCCAGGTCGGTGGATATGGGCCGCATCATCCGCGACATGAGCGACATGCTGCGCCGGACCCTGGGCGAGAATATCCAGGTCGAAACCGTGATCGCGGGCGGGTTGTGGAACACGCTGATCGATCCCCACCAGGTCGAGAACATGGTGCTGAATCTGGCGATCAATGCCCGCGACGCCATGCCCGAAGGTGGCAGGCTGACCCTGGAAGTCGCCAATGCGCATCTGGATGATGCCTATGCGCTGGCCCATGGCGAAGTCACGCCGGGCCAGTATGTGATGCTGGCGGTCACCGACACCGGCACCGGCATGACCCCCGAAGTGATGAGCCGGGTGTTCGAACCGTTTTTCACCACCAAGCCGGAAGGCAAGGGCACCGGGCTCGGCCTGGCCCAGGCCTATGGCTTCACCAAACAGTCGGGCGGCCACATCAAAATCTACAGCGAGCTGGGCCACGGCACGAGCATCAAGCTTTACCTGCCGCGCACCCGCCGCGAGGCAGACGCGCTGGACATGGCAGCGCCGGCTGTGGAGGGCGGCAGCGAGCACATACTGGTGGTGGAAGACGATGAGGGCGTGCGCGCCGCCGTGGCCGACATGCTGGGCGAGTTGGGGTACAGGATTTCCCGCGCCGACAATGCGCATGCCGCGCTGGCGGTGCTGCGGAAGGAAAAACCGGACCTGATCTTCACCGACGTGGTGATGCCGGGTCCCATTGCGACCCGCGAGTTCACCCGCCGGGCGCAGGAAATGTATCCCGGCCTCAAGGTGCTTTACACCTCGGGCTATACCCAGAACGCCATTGTCCATAACGGCAAGCTGGATGACGACGCGCTGCTTTTGTCCAAGCCCTATCGCAAGGACGAGCTGGCGCGCAAACTGCGCAGCGTGTTCGCCGGCACCGCCCGTGGCCCGATCGCCGTGCCCCCAATTTCGGGCCAAGGTCAAGATCAGGGTGCGGCCGACACCAGCGTGGCGGTGCGGCGCGGCAAGGTGCTGGTGGTGGAGGACGTGGCGCTGATCCGTCTCACCACCGTCGACATGGTCGAGCAGATTGGCTTTGTCACCGCCGAGGCCGGTGACGGGGCGGAGGCGCTTGCCATCCTGCAAAAGGACGCGGAAATCGACATTCTGCTGACCGATCTGGGTCTGCCCGGCATGAATGGGCGCGAGCTGGTGGAAGAAGCGCTGCGGCTGAAGCCTGGGCTGAAAGTCATTATCGCCAGCGGCTATTCCACCGGCGAGGATGAGGGCGCCAAGCTGCCGGCCACGGTCGCCTACCTGACCAAGCCCTTCGACATGCAACAGCTTCGCCGGGCCCTGGAAGCGACCTGAGGCAAACACAGGCCCGCCTTCCCCTGCGTGCGCACAGCGCACATAGGGGAAGGTGATTTCAGCGGTCGAGGCGAGCGAGAGCGAGCCGAGAGTAAGCTGAAATCGGATGGGGTTACTAAACAAAGAAAAACCCGCGGGATTTGCATCCCGCGGGTTTTGACTTTGGTCTTGGACTGATGCTTACGGCATCAGAGCCATGGTGTAGCTCAGGGTGGCCACCACGCCGCCGGCGCAGGCGTTGCGGGTGGTCATGTAGAAGTTGGCGCAGCCGAAGCGGGTCAGGTCCGTACCGGTGTAGCGCAGGTCCAGCGAGAAGCCCTGGTAGGAAGCGGTCACGCCCACGTCGCCGTGGTTGTAGCCGCTGGAGCCGGCAGCGGCCGCGTTCTCGGCCCACACATGGCCGTAGTTGCCGCTGACGCTCAGCCAGTCATTGATCGGATAGGCCAGGTTCAGGGCCAGGTAGTGGCCAGTGCCGCCGCCGAAGGTCAGTTCGGGCGAAAAGGCATAGGTGCCCATGGCGCTGACGCCGAAGTCAAAGGTGTGCGACAGCTGGTTGATCAGTTCAAAATAGTCCGCGGGCGCCGAGCCGGGCGCGTATTTGGCAGCCGGATAGACGTAGTAGATGGGCATGAAATTCCAGTTCACGCCCCCCAGGTCGGTGTTCTTGCCGCCATAGATGTCCAGTTCCACATACGGATTGCCGGAGTTGGACGGATCGAAGTCCACAGTCGAAGCCCAGGCGGCGATGTACCAGCCATTGGGGCCGGTCAGGGTCAGCGAACCCTGCGGCGCGGCGCTGCGATTGCTCTGGCTGATGCCGCGGAAGCGGTAATCATTGGTCACGGCCACCGTGCCCGACAGCGAAAAATCCGCAGCGTCCTGCGCGACAGCGGGAACGCTGATGCTCAGCAGGCTGGCGAGACTCGCCGCACCCAGCATCATCTTGGTCAAAGTCTTCATCTCAGTTCCTCTCTTAACAAGCGCTTCGCAGCGCGACGGTCGCGGGGGCAGCCCGGATCGTCATGACGTTTCCGGTTTCCCTCGGCTGATCTCAATATGGCGTGTCGTCCTTTTGGATGGTTTTTGCGGCCAAAAAGCGTGATTTGTAACGTAGTTGTTGCAATGCAACAGGTGCCTGCCTAATTATTGAGCGCACGGCCTGATCGCTAGGCATCGAAAGCGAAAAGTTAAGGGTTTCTGAATGCCAACCGACCTCGTTAAATCCTTGCCGGATTGTCGGAAAGACTCAGTTTGTCCCTAGACGCGCCAACGGCGGTTCCCTCTCCTGCGCGCATCGTTCTGATACGCCATGGCCAGCCGCATATTGCGCTCAGCCCCCGCACCTCGCATATGGGTTTTGCGACCTATATCGACGATTACGAGGCTGCGGGCCTGGATCCCGTCAGCCTGCCCCCGGATGAATTGCGTGACCTGGTGCGCGAACTCGACGCGGTGTTCACTTCCGACCGGCCGCGCAGCCATCAAAGCGCCAAGGCGTTGGCGCCGCATGCGCAGCTGATCGCCGATCCGCTTTTCGCCGAAGCGCCGCTTAGCGCACCGCGCATCCCCTGGCTGAACATGCAGGTCGTCAAATGGGCCGTGCTGTCGCGCATCCTGTGGCATGCTGGTTATCACCCCGAGATCGAGAATCCGCGAAAGGCCGCCGCGCGCGCGGTTCAGGCGGCCGATCTTCTGGTGGCGCGGGCGAAAGAGAAGGGCGCTGCCGTGCTGGTGGCGCATGGCTATTTCAACTGGATGATCGGGCGTGAGCTTCGCAAGCGCGGGTTCTCACGCACCGGAATCCATCAGGCGCGTTACTGGAATGCCGTGACCTATGAGAGCCGCACATGATCGATGAAAAGCTGGAAATTCCCACCTTGGGAGCCGAGGTGTTGCTCTTTCGCCCCGACCGTCTGGCCGAATATCCCGGCCTGGTGTTCATCACCGATGTCTGGGGCGTGCGTCCCGCCACCATCGCCATGGCCAAGCGGGTGGCGGAAAAGGGCTTCGCCGTGCTGCTGCCCAATGCCTTTCATCGCCATTCGCGCAATCGGCCCGAAGGGTTCTGGGTGGAAGACGAAGCGGCGCAGAATCGCGCCCTTGGCGAGCTGTTTGCGGCCCTGACGCCAGAGCAGATGGACAGCGACGGCAAGGCGTATGTCGACTTTCTTCTGGCACAGACCAATGTGAAGGACGGGAAGGTCGGCGTGGTCGGCCACTGCTATACCGGCCAGATGGCGCTGCGCATGGCCGCCGTCATGCCCGACCGCATTGCCGCGGCGGCCTCCTTTCATGGCGGCTGGCTGGCCACCGAAAAGCCGGACAGCCCCCACCTGCTGATCCCCCGGGTAAAGGCGCGGCTGTATTTCGGCCATGCCGACAATGATTCTCTGATGCCGAAGGAATGGATAGACCGGCTGGAGGCTGCCTTGCGCGACTGGCGCGGCGCATTCGAGAGCGAGATCTACCAGGGCGCAGCGCATGGCTGGACCGTGCCGGGCCGCGATGGTGTCTATAACGAGCTCCAGGCCGAGCGGGCATTCGAAAAGCAAGTGGAACTATTCGACGCCACGCTCAAGGCATAGCCGTGAGCCCCGCGGGCGGTGTACATCAAACCGTCACCGATTCGCGCGCGACATGACACGGTTGATCGCCCTTTTCGTATTCCTGTTCTGCTCCGGCGCATGGGCCGCGCCCCCGGCTCCGCCCGGTGGGAAAGTGCTGCGTTATGTTAGCCAGCGCGCCGAAAAAGCCTATATGCGCGAAGGTCCCACCTATGCCCATCGCGTGCTGTGGCAGTACCGCCATCGCGGCTATCCTTTTGCGGTAATCGCCGAGTTCGACGTCTGGCGGCGGGTGCGCGCCGCCGACGGCACCACCGGCTGGATGAGCCATGCCATGCTCAGCGACCGGCGCAGCGTGCTGGTCACCGGCAAGGGGCGGGTCAATCTGTATGAAAAGGCTGACGGCGGTTCCGTGGTGGCGCTGGCCGATCCGGGCGCCATCGCTTACTTGCGGGCCTGCACCCGCGAGGCCTGCCAGGTGCGCAGCGAGGATATCGATGGCTGGATCTCCAAGTCCCGCATCTGGGGCGTGGAGGCAAACGAAGTGTTCGGGAAATAAGGCGCGGGTCTTTTGCGCCAGAGTTCGTCGCGCGTGCTCACGGGCGTGAAGCCCGCTCCGCGCGACGCTCCTGCTCAGGATCGCAAAATCCCTCGCGCCGAGCGCGCTTCAATCAATGCCTGAAATGGCGCATTCCCGTAAAGACCATGGCGAGGCCTGCTTCATCGGCCGCGTCGATCACTTTCTGATCGTTCATCGAACCGCCCGGCTGGATCACAGCGGTAGCGCCGGCTTCGGCCACCACCAGCAAACCATCGGGGAAGGGGAAGAAGGCTTCCGAGGCCGCGGCCGAGCCCACCGTCCGCGGCTCGGGCCAGCCGGCGATCTTGGCGGCATCCTTGGCCTTGATGGCGGCGATGCGGGCTGAGTCCACGCGGCTCATCTGGCCGGCGCCGATGCCGGCGGTGGCGCCATCCTTCACATAAATGATGGCGTTGGACTTCACATGCTTGCCGATGGTGAAAGCCAGCAGCATGTCGGTGATTTCCTGCTGCGTCGGTTGGCGCTTCGTCACCACCTTCAATTCCGCAGCCGTGACGCGGCCATTGTCGCGGGTCTGCACCAGAAAGCCGCCCGCCACCGAACGATAGGTCAGGGTCGGGGCCAGCGCATCGGGCAAGCCGCCCGCCGTCAGCAGGCGCAGATTCTTCTTGGCCGCCAGGATGCGCTTGGCATCGTCATCGGCATCCGGCGCGATGATCACTTCGGTGAAGATTTTCGAGATTTCTTCCGCCGTGGCGCCGTCCAGTTTCTGGTTGAAGGCCAGGACGCCGCCAAAGGCCGAAACGCTGTCGCAGGCCAGCGCCTTCAGATAGGCCTCCTTCAGGCTTGAACCCAGCGCCACGCCGCAGGGATTGGCATGCTTGATGATGGCGCAGGCCGGACCCGCCTTGGGATCGAACTCCGCCACCAGCTCATAGGCCGCGTCGGTGTCGTTGATGTTGTTGTAGCTGAGTTCCTTGCCCTGGACCTGCACCGCGCTGGCGACGCCGGGGCGCGAAGAGCCGTCGACATAGAAAGCCGCTTGCTGGTGGGGGTTTTCGCCATAGCGCAGCGACTGGCGCAGATATCCACCCAACGCGCGGCGGCGGGGTGGTTCTTTCTCGCCGTCCGTCGCCAGCTCGCCGGCGAACCAGCTCGACACCGCGGCATCATAGGCGCCGGTGCGGGCAAAGGCGCGCTGGGCCAGGGTGCGGCGCAGTTTCAACGTGGTGCCGCCGCCATTGGCCGCCATCTCGTCCAGCACCGCTTTATAATCTTCGACATCCACCACCACCGTCACCCAGCAATGGTTCTTGGCCGCCGAACGGGTCATGGCCGGCCCGCCAATGTCGATATTCTCTATTGTGGTCTCGAAATCGGCGCCGCGCGCCACGGTGGCTTCGAAGGGATAGAGATTGCAGACCAAAAGATCGATGCCGGCGATGCCATGATCCTTCATCGACGCGGCGTGATCGGGCTTGTCGCGCAGCGAAAGCAGCCCGCCATGCACATTGGGGTGCAAGGTCTTGACCCGGCCATCCATCATTTCGGGAAAGTTGGTGATCTCCGACACGTCGGCCACTTTCAGGCCCGCATCGCGCAGGGCCTTCGCCGTGCCGCCGGTGGAAATCAGCATTACGCCGGCGTCCGAAAGCCCCTTGGCGAAATCGATCAAGCCGGTCTTGTCGGACACGGACAAAAGGGCGCGGGAAATCTTGCGGACGGTCATGCGCGGCTCTCAAAAAGGGGGCCAAAAGACCCGCCGCTCTTATCGTTTCATGACCGAATAGAAAAGGGCCAACGCGCCGCTTGCGCACAGCGACCAGGCCACGGGAACCGCGTAATTGCGGTTATTCCAGGCGAAGGCAAAGTCGCCCGGCAGGGGTTCCGGCTCGAACGCCATCACCAGCGGGCTCAGAATCACCGCGCCCAGCACCAGAATCACCAACATGACGCCCAGCTTACCCATGATGATTCCGGGGGGCGGGCGGCATCAGGCTTATCCCCAACCGGCTGAACAAGGCGCGGTCGGAATCGGTCACCGGATTGGACGTGGTCAGCAGCCGGGCGCCATAGAAGATGGAATTGGCGCCGGCCAGGAAGCACAGCGCCTGGGTTTCGTCGCTCATCTCTTCGCGGCCCGCCGACAGCCGCACCATGGATTTGGGCATGGTGATGCGGGCCACCGCGATGGTGCGCACGAAGTCGAGCGGGTCGAGCGGTGCGGCTGTGCTTTGGGGCGTGCCTTCGATCTGCACCAGCGCATTGATCGGCACGCTTTCGGGATGCACGGGCAGGGTGGCCAGCGCATGGATCAGTCCGATACGGTCCTCGGCGCTTTCGCCCATGCCGACAATGCCGCCGCAGCACACATTGATGCCGGCGCCGCGCACATGCTCCAGCGTGTCCAGCCGGTCCTGATAGGTGCGGGTGGTGATGACATGGCGATAGTATTCCGGCGAGGTATCGAGATTGTGGTTGTAGTAATCCAGGCCCGCCTGTTTCAGGCGCACCGCCTGCGGCGCGGTCAGCATGCCCAGCGTGACGCAGGTTTCCATCCCCAACGCGCGCACGCCTTCGACCATCTGGCAGACGGCGTCCAGGTCCTTGTCCTTGGGTGAACGCCAGGCGGCGCCCATGCAGAAGCGGCTGGCGCCCGCCGCCTTGGCGGCGCGGGCATCGGCCAGCACCGCTTCCACTTCCATCAATTTTGACGCTTTAAGCCCGGTGTCGTTTTTCGCCGACTGGCTGCAATAGCCACAATCCTCCGGGCAGCCGCCGGTCTTGATCGACAGCAGCGTCGAGGTCTGCACCTGGTTGGGATCGAAATGGGCGCGGTGCACGCTCTGGGCGCGGAACAGAAGATCCGCAAAGGGCAGGGCGAACAAGGCGGCGATTTCATCGCGCGTCCAG
>JBBSKJ010000072.1:0-8914 GCA_038256475.1 Micropepsales bacterium
CTCGCTGAAACCACCTCCCCCTTGTGGCGCTTCGCGCCAAGGGGGGGGCGGACCTGTGGATGTGTGGTTGTGTTGTTGATGCTAGAGTGCCGTCCATGACCAAGCTGCATTTCACCGCTGCTCCTGATGCCGCCCAGGCGCTCGCCGACATGCGCGCCCGCCATGACGATGCGGGGCCGCAAGACGCCGACATCGTCGTCGCGCTGGGCGGTGACGGCTTCATGCTCCAGACCCTGCATACCTTCACCGGCAAGGGGAAACCGATCTACGGCATGAATCTGGGTTCGGTCGGTTTCCTGATGAACGAGTATCGCCAGGAAAATCTGCTGGACCGGCTGGCCGTCGCCGAAAAGGCCGAAATCCATCCCTTGAAGATGCAGGCCCACAGCGCCCAGGGCGTCACCGAAGCGCGCGCCTTCAACGAAGTCTCGCTGCTGCGCGAGACTCGCCAGGCCGCCAAGATCCGCATCATGGTGGACGGCAAGCCGCGCATTTCCGAGCTGATCTGCGACGGCGTTCTGGTTTCCACTCCCGCCGGTTCCACCGCCTACAATCTATCGGCGCACGGCCCCATCCTGCCGATCGTCGCCGCTCTGCTGGCGCTGACCCCCCTTTCGGCCTTCCGGCCGCGGCGCTGGCGCGGGGCGCTGCTGCCGCACCGCGCCAAGGTGCGGTTCGAAATCCTGGAAAACGTCAAGCGGCCGGTCAGTGCCGTGGCCGATGATTTCGAAGTGCGCGATGTGATCGCCGTGGACGTGGCCCAGGACCGCTCGATCGCCATGACCATGCTGTACGATGCCGGACATAATCTGGACGAGCGCATCCTGTCGGAGCAATTTTCCGACTGATTTGGCGGATTTCCTGCACGAACCGCTTTATTTCACTAAGCCTTAACGCCCATTAATGTAATTTGTACAGCCACTGCCCCTTTTGGGGTCGCATGAGTTTGGGTGATGAGCGGCTATCGTTTCGACCGGTTGAAGGTACTCGTCGTGGACGACAATGTGCATATGCGCAAGCTCGTCATCACGATCCTGCAGGCGTTCGGCGTCACCCAGATCCATGAAGCCGATAGCGGGCAACGCGCCTGGACGGTGCTGCGCGAATCCAATCCCGACGTGCTGGTGCTGGACTGGGTGATGGAATCCATGTCGGGCATTGAACTGGTGCAGATGATCCGCACCAACCCCGCCACGCCCAACCCCTTCGTACCGGTGATCATGCTGACCGGCCACACCCATATCGATCATGTGCGCCAGGCGCGCGATGCCGGCGTCAATGAATTCATCGCCAAGCCGGTGTCGGTGAAGACGATGATGTCGCGTCTGGTGTCGGTGATCGAGCATCCCCGCCCCTATGTGCGCACCGGCGTCTATTTCGGCCCCTGCCGCCGCCGGCGCGGCGCCGACGAATATCGCGGCCCCGAGCGCCGCGCCGAATCCAAGCAACAGGCAGCGGAGTAAACCCATGGCCCGCCAGCAACCGATCGAACTGTTCATGCCGCCCAATATGCTGAAGGCCAAGGTCGGCGGCGGGTTGGGCGGTGTCGACATGGCCGCGATGAAGCGCGCGGAAGGCGCGCTGGATACGCTGAAATCGGAATTCGGCGACTGGATCGCCGAGGACGTGAAAGTCCTGATCGCGGCGCGGGCGCGTTACGCCCAGACTCCGGATGATGCATCGCGCGGCGCCCTGATGCGCTCCGCCCATGACATCAAGGGCCAGGCCGCCACCTTCAATTTTCCGCTGATCGCGCGCGTTGCTGGATCGCTGTCGCGCCTGATCGGCGAACTGCCGCAGAGCCAGCCTTTGTCGCTCGGCCTGGTGGATGCGCATGTCAACGCCATTCAGGTGATCCACCGCCAGGGTATTCAGGACACCAACGACAAGATGGCCCAGACGCTGTGCGCCGAACTGGATGCGCGGGTGGAAGAAACCCTGAAGCCTAAGAAGTAGATTTCTTCGAATCGGAGAACAGGCTCAGCAGGCCCGAATTGAACGACAGCGCCGAACTCGGCGTGGCGTTGCCGCTCCCCAGACCGAACAGGTTTCCGAACAGGCTCTGACCGCCGCGCGGCTGCCAGTTCATCACACTCGCCAGCAGAATCTGGATTTCGTCATTCTGCGCCGTCACCACATGGGCGCGCGCCTTGTCCGGCGTCGCCGCGCCCGGAGAAGGCGGCGTGATGTCCGGCAAGGTCGCAACGCGCACCGTATCTTTGCTGCCGGGCTGGCGTAGCGCCCAGTCATAGACTTCGCGCACCGACTTGGCGCGTCCGTCCCCATGATAAAAAACCGACTTGTTGGCGCTGGCGGCCTGCGGGAATTGCACGGCCGCGCTGGCGCCGGGATCTTTTTCGGCCAACCGGATCAGCCGGGTGGCGGCGTCCGGGCCCAGAAAATGGGCGGCATAAAGTTCGCCGCCGCAAATCTCGCGGCCCAGGCTGGCCTGAAGCTGGCCTTGTGTCGACTTGGCATGTTCGCCGGCCATCAGGGCGCAAAGCTGCGGGTCCTTGCGCAGCGCCAGAATGGTCTGTTTCACCGACGCATCGGCGCGATAGCGGCCATTGGCGTCGCGGCTGATGGCATTGGCGAGATTGCCGACGCCGTGCTGGGCGCCATGTTCCTTTACCAGCCCCAGCCAGGTCTGTTCGATGAACTGAAACAGGCCGGTGGCCGACGAGGTGGCGGATTGCGCATTGGGCTTGAGGCTGGATTCGCGCATCGCGGTGCCCAGCAGATAATGAAAATCTGACCCCGTGGTGGCGGCCGCATGTTTCAGCGCCGCCAACACGGATGAACGGTCTGCTGCTCCTGCGCCGTCTGCCTGCATGGGTCGAATGTCGGGCTTTATGGTTAACCGTTCCTTACCGGAACTTATGCCGGTGCCTGCTTGAGGGCGAGGGCCAGCGGCGCTTCAGCCGGCTTGGGCCAGGAAAGCGCTTCGCTGTGCCCCCAGACCGGTCCGGGCCAGGCGGGATCGCCCTTGCGGCGCCCGACGACATGGACATGGAGCTGCGGCACCATGTTGCCCAGATTGCCGACATTGAGCTTCTCCACCCCCGGCAGGGTTCGGATGGTTTTGGACAGCCGCACGATCTCGGCCGTCAGTTGCGCCTGATCGGCAGGCTCCAGATCACATATCTCGATCACGCCGGGGCGGCGCGGCACCAGGAGGCCCCATTGATAGCGCGCATCATTGTAGAGAAAGACGCGGCTCAGTGGCCAGTCGGCCAGCTGGTAGGTCAGCGAGGCGATGACGGGGTCCACCACGAAGTCGGTCATGCACATCTCCTCATACGAATCTTCGGGGATCGAATGCCGGGATGGTTTTGGTTTTGCCCGGCACGATATCCGCCATCAGCTGCGCAATGGCGGGCGCCAGCAGGATACCATTGCGGAACTGCCCGCCCGCCACAAAAATATTCCCCCGGAGCAGCCCCAGTAGCGGCAGGCCGTCAGGGCTTTTGGGCCTGAGGCCCGACCAATGGTCGGTCAACGTCCAGTGTTTCAGGGACGGGATCAGGCTTTGCGCCTGGGTGCGCAGGCGATCACGTTCCTGCGGCGACAGGCTGGTGTCAAAACCGGCCTCCCGCATGGTGGCTCCCACCAGCAGCCGTTTTTCACCCTCGTGATCACGCGGCACCAGATAAACGCCATTTCCCCAGATCACCGGGCCCGGCAAGGCCTGGTTCGCGGGTGGCATCAGGGCGATTATCTCACCCTTGACCGGCGTAATGGGGATATCGGCGAGCAACCCGCTCCAAGCCCCCGCCGCGATCACGAAAGCGTCGGCGTAATGGCGGCCATAGGGCGTCATGACCGAAGCCGACCCGCCCCGTTCCTCGATAGTCACGGCGGCTTCCTGGGGCGCGAGGATTCCGCCCGCCTTCAGGAAGGCGACGGTCAGCGCCTCACCCAGCGCCCGGTTGTCGACCCGGGCTTCGTCCGCCGCCCAAAGGCCGCCCGTTACATCGTCCGCCAGCATGGGGACCAGAGCCCGCGCCCCGGCAGCGTCCAGCACCGTGCCCCGGCTGCGCATCGCCTCCAGCTGGCCAGCGTCCCCGGCCAGCAGCAGCGCGCCGCCGCGGACAAAGTCGATCGCGATCCCGCTGGCCTGTTCGACCTCGGCGGCAAAGGCGGGCCATAGCGAGTTTGAATGCAGGGCGAAGGCACTCTCCGCCTCACCCGCCTCCTCCAGCTCAGCGGTCACCGCCAACATGCCCGCCGCTGCCCAGGTCGCTCCCTGCGCCGGCTGGCCCCGATCAAGGACGGTGACCGCCGCGCCGGCCTGCAAAAGACGCCAGCCTATGGCCAGGCCCGCCACCCCGGCGCCGATGATGACGACCTTCATATCCGCTCCCGTGCCACGCCCTGCCCTGCCGCGATAAAGGCTATGACGCCAATGATATAGGCCAGAAGGCTAAAGTGATCTGGGAAGATGCAGGCGACCAGGAGAACCGCCGTGACCATCCAGGTGACAATAGAAACATATCCCCGGCCCAGTACTGTCAGGACCGCCAGGGCGAACATCAAAAACATCGCCGCCAGCGCCCGGTCCGGGGCCGCCAGGGCAAAGCCGAAGGGGATCGCCAGCAGGCCCAGCGGCAGGATGGGAAACACCGGTTTGCCGTGCCGGCGGGCAAGCGCCTCGCCTGCCCCCGCCGCCAGCGCACCCGCCAGCAGTAGCCCGCCGCCTACCCAGGGGTGCTGCAGCGCGACGGCTATGGCGGCAGCCAGCAGCCCGGCCCCCGCCACCGTCCGCCATGCCCAGACGGGGACATCCAGCGCACGCGGCGGCAAGTGCGGGCCCAGCCGGTCGAACAGCAGGTCAGGGTTGGGAAGGTTCATGGGGCTTCTATAGCGTCCGGCGAACACTATGTAACGGAATGCGCCCCGGACCATATAATGGGGTGCGGATCGGAGATCGATGATGGAAAAGGCAACATTCGGCGCGGGCTGCTTCTGGGGGGTGGAGGATTTCTTCCTGCAGGTCCCCGGGGTCAGCGATGCCGTCAGCGGCTATGCCGGCGGCGCCAGCGACAACCCGACCTATCGCCAGGTTTGCGGCGGCGACACCTACCACGCGGAAGTCGTCGAAGTGACATTCGACCCGGCCCAAGTCTCGTATGCCACGCTGGTCGACCTGTTCTTCCGGATGCACAATCCCACCACCCGCGACCGCCAGGGGCCGGATGTCGGCACCCAGTACCGGTCGGTGATCTTTACCCATGGCGCGGAACAATCGCGCATCGCCGCCGAGCGCAAGGCGGCCGTGGACGCGTCCGGCAAATGGAAGACGCCGGTCGTCACCCAGATCGAGCCGGCGCCCACCTTCTGGAAGGCGGAGGAAAGCCACCAGCGGTATTTCCGAAAACATGGCGGAAGCTGCCACGTCAGTTATGCGGAACTGGCGGCCGAGTAACTATTTCCCCGAAGCGCCGCGAACCGCGAAGGTCGTCGCCAAGCGGGTGCCGTCGGACAGGTGCAGCACCACCGGCACCTTGCCGCCGATCTTCATCAGCGATGTGGGGCGCATGCACATCAGGTGAAGCCCGCCGGGCGCGAAGCTAACCTTGTTTCCTGCCCGCACCTCCACCTTGTCGACATGCTCCATCCGGCTCATGCCGCCCGTGCTGCTGGACTTGTGCATCATCACCGTGCTGCAGCCTTCGGACTGCGCCCCCAGAATGGCGAGATCGCTTTTGCCGGTGTTGTGGACGTTGAAATAGCCACCCGCCGGCAGCGTGCCCGGCAGGGCGCGGAACCAGGCATCGGTGACGTTGAAGGTCTGCGCCGAGGCCGGCGCAGTGAGGGCCAGAAGGATCGCAAGACTAAGATGCTGCTTCACGTTCCGCTTTCTCCTCATTGAGCCGCATGGTCACCAGCACCACGATCATGGCGGCAAAGCTGGTGAGCGTGCCGGGCAGCCAGATGATCAGCCCGCCATAATGCTGATCGTTCAGGGCGGTCATGTCCATGACCCGCCCGCAGATTTCATAGACCGGATAGATGTCGCGTTCGGTCAGGGACAGGATGGCGCCCAGCACCATCTGGGGCAGTTCGATCACCAGGATCAGCAGGGCCCGCATCAGATGCGACAGGCGCGCCGGGGGCTTGGCGCGGGAATCCAGGATCAGGGCCCAGAACATCACGCCGTTGATCGCCATGGTCCAGTTCATGAATTCGTAGATCCAGGCGTCCAGCATCACCCGGGTATGGATTTGCGGGATCAGCCAGAAATAGAGCAACGCCACGAACAGGAACGGCGCCATCACCGGATGCTGCAGAAAGGACATCGTCGCCTGCACCGGGCGGGAGGCAACGACCGGTTTGAGAAAATCCGGCATGCCCGCCAGCAGCACCGGCCCGCTCATCCCCAGCGCGATGAAAAAGGCGCCGAAATGGTGCAGCACGAAATGCGCTGCCCGATGCACGAAGAACATGTGCTGGGCGTAGTAATCGATCTGGGTCTGCAGCACGATCCAGAAGCTGAGAACGCCGAACACAAAACACAGGTTGCGCCATAGCGGCGGATGCTGGTCCTTCGGCAAGAGGCGCAAGCCCCGTGCGAACCAGCCCAGCGTCAGGCCGGTGGTCAGATAGATCGGCCAGGAAAATTCCCAGGGCATCCAGAATGGCAGGTCGGCGGGATAAAAATAGCAGACCCAATAGACCACCGCGCCCACTGCCAGCAGTGCGCCGTACCAAAGCCAGTCGGTGGAAAAGCGTCCAATCATCGCGGGCGAACTTAGCCGCTGGGCCCCGTGCGCCAAAGCGTGATAAGGACGCGGACCCATGAAGATTTCTCGCCTTTTTCCTGCCCTTTTTCTTGCGCTGCTACCGGTGCTGGCGCTGGCCGGCTGCTCGGACGCGCCGCCCTGGCACATGACCGATATTTCCGGCGGCATGCCCAAGCTGAAATTCCACATGACCTCCGGTGGCAAGCCGGTCACGGCCGAGGACTTCCGCGGCAAGGTGGTCGCGCTTTATTTCGGCTTCACCCACTGCCCGGATATCTGCCCGGGAACACTTGCCAACCTGACGGATGCGTTTGCCAAGGTGAACAGCCCGGACACGCGCATCCTGTTCGTCACGGTCGATCCGGACCGCGACACCGATCAGGTGATGGCGGAGTATGCGGCGGCCTTTACGCCGCAGATGGTCGGTTTGCGCGGCGGCCGCAACGAGCTGGCTAGCCTCGCCCGCACCTGGCGCATCGCCCATTCGGTGGACAAGGGCCCGCCCTATGAGGTCAACCATTCCAATGCGGTCTATTTCTTCGACCGTGAGGGGCGCACGCGGCTGGTCACCACCGACACCAGCGACACGGCTGCGGTGGCTGAGGACGTGAAAAGGTTGCTCCGGTAACCTTCCCTGTCATTCCCGCGTAAGCGGGAATCCATCTATCCGTCCGCGCGTTGGCTGGACCATGGATGCCCGCTTGCGGGCATGACAAAATAATCAGATGTGGAGCGCAGCTTTATCCGCCGCCAGCACCGCTTCGTGCATCATTTCCGACAGCGTCGGATGCGGGAAGATGGTGTGCGCCAGTTCCGCGTCGGTCAATTCGCCCGACTTGGCCACGACATAGCCCTGGATCAGCTCGGTAACCTCGGCGCCGATCATGTGCGCGCCCAGAAGCTCGCCGGTGGTCTCGTCGAAGATGGTCTTGACCAGGCCCTCCGGCTCGCCCAGCGCGATGGCCTTGCCGTTGCCGATGAAGGGGAACTTGCCCACCTTGATCTTGCGGCCTGACTCCTTGGCCTTGGCTTCGGTCATGCCGACGCTGGCAACCTGCGGCCAGCAATAGGTGCAGCCCGGCACATTGGCGGTGTTGAGCGGATGCACGCCCTTCACGCCCGCGATCTTCTCGGCCACGATCACGCCTTCATGCATGGCCTTGTGCGCCAGCCAGGGCGCGCCGACCAGATCGCCGATCGCCCAGACACCATCGACGCCGGTCTCGCCATACTTGCCGGCGACGACATGGGTCTTTTCGACCTTGATGCCGGCGGCTTCCAGGCCGATATTTTCGACATTCCCGACAATGCCCATCGCCAGGATCACGCGGTCGACCGTGACCTCTTCGGTCTTGCCGGCCTTGTCCTTCAGGGTGCAGGTGACATTGTCCGCGCCCTTTTTCAGCGCCGTCACCGTGGTGCCGAGCTTGAGCTTCATGCCCTGCTTGGTGAAAGCCTTGGCGGCCAGCGCCGAGATTTCCTCGTCCTCGACCGGCATCACCCGGTCCATCACTTCGACCACGGTCACGTCCGCGCCCAGGGTGCGATAGAAGCTGGCGAATTCGATGCCGATGGCGCCCGAACCGACGACCAGCAGCGATTTGGGGAAAGACGGCGGCACCATCGCTTCGCGATAGGTCCAGACCAGCAGGCCATCAGGCTCCAGCCCCGGCAGGGTGCGAGCGCGCGCGCCCGTCGCCAGCACGATGTTCTTGGCGGTATATTCGGCCGGCTTGCCGTCCTTGATGACAGACAGCTTGCCCTTGCCCGCCAGCTTGGCTTCGCCCGCGATCACGGTGATCTTGTGCTTCTTCATCAGGCCGGCGACGCCGTTTGAGAGCTGCTGCGACACGGCGCGGCTGCGGGCGACGATCTTGGCGATGTCGAACTTGAAATTGTCGGCGCTGATCCCGAATTCGTTCAGCCGGTGCAGCATGTGCCAGATTTCGGATGAGCGCAGCAGCGCCTTGGTCGGAATGCAGCCCCAGTTCAGGCAGATTCCGCCCATGCGGTCGCGTTCGACCACGGCGGTCTTCAGGCCAAGCTGGGCGCAACGGATGGCGCAGACATAGCCGCCCGGACCGCCGCCCACCACGATCACGTCATAAGACTCAGCCATGGCAGCCATCCTTCGACAAGCTCAGGATGAAGGCCGAGTGCGTGACGTAACC
>JBBSKJ010000073.1:0-8894 GCA_038256475.1 Micropepsales bacterium
CAGGGATATGGCGAACACGGCAATGCTGCCGGCGACAATCATGATGTTGACCAGCCTGTTCTTGTACATAGCGGTCATGAACCCAAGCATGACAATCGCCATGGCGGCCCCCATGAGCAATGCCATCCAGGCCCGGGTCTGACTGAAGAAGACATGATCAACAGCATAGGTGTTCAGGTACATCAGGCCGAACATGACCAGTGTGGAGGTGGCGATCATGGCGCCAAAGCGGACATAGGGCATGGCGGGCTCCTGGCGGCTGTAAAAAGAACGGGGCTTGCCGCTGCTGGTTCCGTCTTTGCCTATCGCAAGCAAAAGGCCCCGGCGCGGGAGCGCCAGGGCCTTTCGCAGACGATAGAGGTCGCCTTTTAGCGGCTATGCTTCAGGCTGATCGAGCCGATGCCCGCCGCCACATTCAGGCCGGTCGAGCCCGAAATGCTGAGCGGCTGCAGGGCGATGGACTTGTCCAGACCACCGATCAGGGCATTGGCCCCAAGGCCGACGCCGACTGTGGCCTGGGCGCTGGCCCCGGCATACTCACCTTCGATGGCGCCGGGACGCACGTCCGAGGTCGGGGCGAACACCGCCCAGACCAGCTTGCCCCTGTTGGTGTAACCGATATCGACGCCCCACTTGGAGATCGAGCCGGTATAATATTCGACGCGCGCCTTGCTGGGCTCATAGCTGCAACGCAGGTCCTTGGTGGAACCGAACACGAAGCCGGCGCCGGCGGCGACGTCACAGGTCAGGGTACCAATCTTGATGCCGGCGGGGGCGGCATTGGCGACGCCCGCGGTGGCCAGACCCGCAACCGCAATCGCGGCGCCGATCAGATGGAATGTCTTCATAATGGTCTCCTGGAAAAGGGGGACTCGGCGAACTGCCGGTCGTAGTGCAAGAACGCATTGGCCGGTCCCCGGTTCCAGAGCCCCTGACAAGAAGGAGCATAAATACTGATTTTTACAGGGATTTAATGTGCCCGGTTCCACGCCACTTGCGAAAGGGCCGGGTGGCTGATACAGGCTCGGCGCTCCATAGGGAGCGCCTCACATATGACCAGCTCGACAATCCGCGAAGCCCTCACCTTCGACGATGTCCTGCTGGTGCCCGGCGCCTCTGAAGTTCGTCCCGGCCAGGTCGATACCCGCACCCGTCTCACCAAGACGGTCGAGTTGGGCATTCCGCTGGTTTCGGCCGCGATGGACACTGTCACCGAGGCGGGCCTTGCCATCGCCATGGCGCAGGCCGGCGGCATGGGCGTGATCCACAAAAACCTGGGCATTGAAGAACAGGCCGAGCATGTGCGCCGCGTGAAGCGCTATGAAAGCGGCATGGTGGTCAATCCGGTGACCATCGGCCCCGATGCCACCCTTGCCGACGCGCTGGCGTTGATGGAACGCCATCGCATCTCCGGCGTGCCGGTGGTGGACGGGGTTGATGCCAAGGGCCCCGACTCAAAAGGAATTGGCAAGCTGGTGGGAATTCTCACCAACCGCGATGTGCGCTTCGCCGCCGACCCGCGCCAGCGCGTCGCCGAGCTGATGACCAAGGACAAGCTCATCACGGTGCGCGAAGGCGTGAAGCCGGATGAAGCCAAGCGGCTGCTGCACCAGCACCGCATCGAAAAGATCATCGTGGTGGATGACGCCTATCGCTGCGTCGGCCTGATCACGGTCAAGGATATCGAGAAAGCGCAAAAGTATCCCAACAGCTGCAAGGACGAGCGCGGCCGTTTGCGCGTCGCCGCCGCCACCGGCGTGGGCGAAGACGGCTATGCCCGCGCCATGGCGCTGATCGAGGCGGAATGCGACGTGATCATGGTCGACACCGCCCATGGCCATTCCAAGGGTGTGATCGACGCCATCCGGCGCATCAAGAAGGCTTCGAACTATACCCAGGTGGCGGGCGGTAACATTGCCACCGCTGACGCCGCCAAGGCGCTGATCGATGCGGGCGCCGACGCGGTGAAGGTCGGCATTGGTCCGGGCTCGATCTGCACCACCCGCATCGTGGCGGGCGTGGGCGTGCCGCAGCTGACCGCGATCATGGATGCGGTGAGCATCGCGCGGGACGCCGGCGTGCCGGTGATCGGCGATGGCGGCATCAAATATTCCGGCGATCTGGCGAAAGCTCTGGCGGCGGGCGCCAGCGTGGCGATGGTGGGCTCGCTCCTGGCGGGCACCGAAGAGTCGCCGGGCGAGGTGTTTCTTTACCAAGGCCGCTCCTACAAGGGCTATCGCGGCATGGGCAGTGTCGGCGCGATGGCGCGCGGCAGCGCCGACCGCTATTTCCAGGCCGAAGTGCGCGACGCGCTGAAGCTCGTGCCCGAAGGCGTCGAAGGCCAGGTCGCGTACAAGGGTCCGGTCAGCTCCGTGGTGCACCAGATCATCGGTGGCCTGCGCGCCGCCATGGGTTATACCGGCTGCCGCACCATCGACGAGTTTCACAAAAAGTCGCAATTCGTGCGCATCACCGGCGCGGGCCTGCGCGAAAGTCATGTCCATGATGTGACGGTGACGCGCGAAGCGCCGAACTATCATCCCGGCGGACAGTAAACACCGTTTGTCATCCCCGGCCGAGCAAAGCGAGGGGAAGGGGATCCAATTTTCGCTCGCGTCGCAAATGGATTCCCTTCCCTCAGGCGCGCCGTTGCGCGCCTTCGCCGGGAATGACAGTCACGGGCTTTCCAGCTTTGCAGCCTGCAGCAGCATGATGGTCTTGGCGTCCACGATCTTGCCGGATGCGATCATTGCCAGCGCCGCGTCCAGCGACACTTCCAAAACCTCGATGTCTTCGCCTTCCTCGGCATGCCCGCCACCTTTCGCGCGTGTCGCGGTGGAATCATAAGACGCCAGGAACAGAGATAGCCGCTCCTTCACCGCCCCGCAGCTCATGAAGCAATGGGTGAAGAGCCGGACATTGCTGATGACCACCCCGGCTTCCTCCATCGCTTCGCGCGTCACGCAGCCTTCGGGATCATCCTGGTCCAGCTTGCCGGCGACGGCTTCGATCAGAAGCTGGCGATAGCCCCATTCAAAAGCCGGCCAGCGGAATTGCTTGATCAGCAGCACCTTGCCGCGCGTCGCATCGAACGGCAGCACCACCGCGCCGTCGCCAATGTCATAGCTTTCCCGGATATCCGTCTGCCATTCCCCGTCGCGGCGGTGATAATCATAGGTCGCGCGGCGCAAGGTGAAGTAGTTGGCGGCCAGCACCTGAAGCTCGCGCAATCGGACACGGGCGGAAATGTCTTCGCTCATGCGGCGCTCCAGTTTTCATAGGAACGCTAATCGCGGACGTGAATCACCGCAAGCTTGTCGACATAATGCCGCCGCCAGCCGGGCATGGCGTCCAGCAGCTTCACCACCGGCGCCTCGCGCTGGAAGATGGTCCAGCGCACATGATGGAAGGTGAGGGCGGCGGCCAGTGCGTCCTTGTCGGGCGAGGTCATCACCGCATAATTGCGCAGGAAGATGTCGCCATACAGATCGGCGCGGCTGTCCACGAAGGGCTTCACGTCATTCCAGATCAGATAGCCGCCAAAGGCATAATCGTTCAGCACCGGCATCTCACGCACAAAGCGCGGCACATGCGCCAGCGCCGTGGCCGGGGTGACAGCGTCGTCGCCGCGCGTTACCGGCAGCATCAGCCGCGATACCGCCGCGACCGCCAGCAGGATCATTGCCAGAACGGCGAACAGCGGTTGGGCTTTCTCCTCGCGGGCAGGCCAGCTTTTTCCCAGTGCCGGCGCCAGCAGCATGGGCGCGACGATGCCCAGCAGCATCTGGTGGCGACTGTGCATCAACGCGATGGCGACCAGACCCAGCACCAGCGCCAGGCGCAGCGGCGGCACGGTTACCTTGCCGCTGCCGAACACGAACAGTGCAGCCAGCAAGGCGATGGCGAAGGGCGAAAGCGTGGTGAAGTCGGTGGCTTGCCATTCGCCGATATGGGCCAGGCTTTGCATTCCCGACAGCCTGAAGGGAAACAGCAGGCCTTCGATGCCGAACGGGGTGAGCAGCGCCGAGGCGCAGGCCAGCAACAGGAACAGGCCCCACAGCAGCCCGGCTTTCACACGGACATTTGATTCCACCACCGCTTCGACGGCCAGCGCCCCGGCCAATGCGAGCCCGAAAGCGAAACTGCCATGCAGATTGGCCCAGACGGGAATGATCACGATCAGCCAGAAGGGCGGCGTGCGGTCCTGCTGGCGCGCCGCGACCAGTCCCGCCGTCCACAAGGCCAGAAGCGGCAGCGAAAGGAGGTGAGGTCGTGCGAGAAGACTGCCGGTAACACAGGCCAGTCCCAGCACCACCGCGACCAGCGCGGGAAGGAAGTCCACCCGGCTGCGCACGGCATGGGCGGTGACGCCGGCGGTCAGCGCGGCGGCAAGGGCGAACAGCAGATGCACGCCCGGCCATCCGCCGCGCCAGCCCAGCGCCATGATGATCTCGGCCAGCCATTCCTGGGTGTGCCAGGGCGTGCCCGCGGCGGTGTAGGAGAAGACATCGGCGCGCAGCACCTGGCCGTGCGCCAGCATCCATTCCCCGGCGCGGATATGCCAATAAGTGTCGCTGTCGTTCAGCAGGCCTGGCGAGAACGCCGCCAGCACAAAGGCGGCAAGGCCCGCGAACAGGGCAAAGATCAGGGCAGGGGAGGCCGTGCGGGGCATGAATTGGCTTTCGGATCGGCGCTCACTCTATAAGAGCAATCCTCACTTTAGATTTAAGGGCGTGAGGCCTCCTTCCCATCTTAACGTCTTGGATTACCTCAAAAAATGACGCCCGCTGCCCGCCTGCAAATGGCCATCGAGATTTTGGAAGGGCTGGAAAAGACCGGCCAGCCCACCGACCGCTTTTTGAAAAGCTGGTTTCGCATCCGCCGTTTCGCCGGATCGAAGGACCGCCGCGCCATCGCGGAAACCGTGTTTTCGGTCCAGCGCCATCGCGCCAGCCACGCCCACCGCATGGGCATGGATACGCCGCGCGCTCTGGTGATCGCATCGCTGGTGGAGGCGGGCGAAGATATCGGCGGCCTGTTCATCGGCGGTGAATATGGTCCCGCGCCGCTGAGCGAAAGCGAGCAGCGCGTCATCGGCGCCGCGCCGCCGGCCGCGCCCGACTGGGTGAAGGGCGAGTATCCGCAAGCGCTGGAAGAAGAACTGCGCCGCGCCTTCGGCGATCGTCTGCCGGAAGAGATGGCCGCCTTTATCGGCCGCGCGCCCACCGACATCCGCGTCAACAGTTTGAAAGCGACGCGCGATGCGGTGATCGCGCAACTGACAGCGGACGGCCTGGTTTGCGCAGCCACGCCCTATGCGCCGCACGGCATCCGCATTGCGGGCGAGGCGGGCAATCTCTCCAAATCCACGCTGTTTGAATCCGGCGCCTTTGAATTTCAGGACGAGGCGGCGCAGATCGCCTCGCATCTGTGCGGCGCGCAGCCGGGGCAGCGCATCCTCGACCTAGCGGCGGGGGCGGGCGGCAAGTCTCTGGCCTTCGCGGCGGCCATGAACAACAGCGGCGAGATTGTCGCCAGCGACACGCGGGGCGAGGCGCTGTTCGAACTGGAAAAGCGTGCACTGCGCGCCGGTGTCACCATCATCAAGACGCTCCCCCTCGATCACGGCCAGCCCTCGGGTCCGTTCGATGCCGTGTTCGTCGATGCCCCCTGCAGCGGCACCGGCACCTGGCGGCGTCAGCCGGAACTGCGCTGGCGCATGACCCCGGCCCGGCTGGCGGTGCTGGTCGAAACCCAGGACAAGCTGCTGGACCAGGCGGCCAGCTTGGTGGCCCCCGGCGGGCGCCTGTTCTACGCCACCTGTTCCATCCTGCCCTCCGAGAACCAGGACCGAGCTACGGCCTTTCTGGGCCGCCATCCGGGCTTTGCACCGGTGAATCTGGCGGAAAACTGGGGTTGCGCCACGCCCAACGGGCCTCCGCCCGGCCTGGGCCCGGACTTCCGCGCCAGCCCGCTGCGAACCGGAACCGACGGCTTTTACTGTGCCGGTTTTCAGCGCCTCTGAGACCTATTTGGCGCATGGCTCGGGCGGGCAAAAATGGCTTATGTTGCGCCCATGATCCTCCGCGCGATTCCTGTTCTGGCCGCCCTGGCTTTGCTGACGGCCCATGTCATTGCTGCGCCCAGCAAGCCCGCCCAAACCGCCAAGACCGCTTCCGTCACCGTCGAAAGCCTGTTGACCCAGGCCCGGGCCGCCACCGCCAAGGGCGAAGTGGAACTGGCGCTGCGCCTGGCCCAGTCGGCCATCGTCGCCGATCCCGCCCGGCCCACATCCTATGTCGCGCTGGGCGACATCCATGCCGCCGCCGGCCAGCCCGACTATGCCCGCAATTATTATGACGCGGCGCTGGAGATCGACCCGCAGGATCCCGCGGCGCTCAGGGCCATCGCGGCGCTCGACAAGACAAAGCCTTCCACCACGGCGAACGCCGCTCCATGAGCGTGTTGGTTCTGGATTTCGGCAGCCAGGTTACCCAGCTGATCGCCCGGCGCGTGCGCGAAGCCGGCGTCTATTGCGAGATCGTGCCCTACAACAAGGCCGAGGAAGCGCTGGCCAAGAAGCCCAAGGCGATCATCCTCTCCGGCGGTCCGGCTTCGGTTTATGAAGAGGGCGCCCCCCGCGCGCCGCAGGCCGTGTTCGAAATGGGCGTGCCGGTGCTGGGCATCTGCTATGGCGAAATGACCATGAGCGCCCAATTGGGTGGCAAGGTCGAAAGCCACGCCAACAAGGAATTCGGCCGCGCCGACATTCATATAAAGACCCCCTCGCCGTTGCTGGAAGGGTTGGCGGAAAGCGGCAGCGAGCCGGTCTGGATGAGCCATGGCGACAAGATCACCGCCATCCCGCCCGGCTTTTCGGTGGTGGCGACGTCGGAATCCTCGCCCTATGCCGTGATCGCCGACGAAAAGCGTCGCTTCTATGGCGTGCAGTTCCACCCCGAAGTGGTGCACACCCCGCGCGGCAGCACCCTGCTGGCCAATTTCGTGCGCACCATTGCCGGCATCGAGCCGGAATGGAACATGCACGCGTTTCGTGCGGCCATGGTGGCGAAAATCCGCAAGCAGGTCGGTACCGGCAAGGTGATCTGCGGCCTGTCCGGCGGGGTGGATTCCTCCGTCGCCGCCGTCCTGATCCATGAAGCGATCGGCGAGCAACTGACCTGCATCTTTGTCGATACCGGGTTGATGCGCAGCGGCGAGAGCGAGGAAGTGGTTTCGCTGTTCCGCAATCACTACAATATCCCGCTGATCCATGCGGATGCGCGGGAGATGTTCCTGACCCGGCTGGCCGGCGTCAGCGACCCGGAAGCAAAGCGCAAGATCATTGGCGCGGCCTTCATCGATGTCTTCGACAAGGAAAGCCACAAGGTCGGCGGCGCCGAATTCCTCGCCCAGGGCACGCTCTATCCCGACGTGATCGAAAGCGTCTCGGCCACCGGCGGGCCTTCGGTCACCATCAAGAGCCATCACAATGTCGGCGGCTTGCCGGACTTCATGAAGCTGAAACTGGTCGAGCCGCTGCGCGAACTGTTCAAGGACGAAGTGCGCGCTTTGGGCCGCGAACTCGGCCTGCCGCCCGCTTTCGTCGGCCGCCACCCGTTCCCCGGCCCGGGCCTGGCCATCCGCATCCCCGGCGAGATCACCGACGAAAAGCTGGAGATTTTGCGCCAAGCCGACGTCATCTATCTGGACGAAATCCGCAAGGCGGGCCTTTACGACAAGATCTGGCAGGCCTTTGCCGTGCTGCTGCCGGTCAAGACCGTGGGCGTGATGGGCGACGCCCGCACCTATGACCATGTCTGCGCCCTGCGCGCCGTCACATCATCGGACGGCATGACGGCGGACTACTATCCCTTCGAGCACAGCTTCCTGGCCCGCACCGCCACCCGCATCGTCAACGAAGTGCGCGGCATCAACCGGGTGGTCTACGACATCACGTCCAAGCCTCCTGGCACGATTGAATGGGAGTGAGCCACGACCCGCGCTAGCGGGGCAAATCAGTCCAGCGGACTGATTTGTGTGGCGAACGCGCCGAGCACAAGCGTGGCGCAAGCGGCCCCAAACTTTTATTTATCCAAAGACACACATGATCCGTCTCGACAACATCAGCAAGCAGAACGGCCATCAGCTCCTGTTCATCGACGCGTCGATGGGCATCCTGAGAGGTGAAAAGGTTGGCCTGGTCGGCCCCAACGGCGCCGGCAAATCGACGCTGTTCCGCATGATCACGGGGCAGGACCCGCCCGACGATGGGCAGGTGACGGTCGAAACCGGCATGACGATTGGCTATTTCAGCCAGGATGTCGGTGAAATGTCGGGCCAGAGCGCTGTTGCGGCGGTGATGGACGGCGTGGGACCGGCCAGCGCGCTGGCCGCCGAGATGAGCCAGCTTGAGGCCGCGATGGTCGATCCGGATCGCATGGGCGAGATGGACGCGCTGGTCGAACGCTATGGCGAGGTCCAGGCCCGCTTCGAGGAACTGGATGGCTATGCGCTGGATGCCCGGGCGCGCGAAGTGCTGGCGGGCCTGAGCTTCAGCCAGGAGCGGATGGACGGCGATGTGGCCCTCTTGTCCGGCGGCTGGAAGATGCGTGTGGCGCTCGCCCGTATCCTGGTGATGCGGCCGGGTGCCATGTTGCTGGACGAGCCCAGCAACCATCTGGACCTGGAAAGCCTGATCTGGCTGGAGGATTTCCTCAAGAGTTACGACGGCGCGCTGCTGATGACCTCGCACGACCGTGCCTTCATGAACCGCATCATCGGCAAGGTGGTGGAGATCGATGGCGGCACCCTGACCACCTCTTCTGGCGATTACGATTTCTACGAGCAGCACCGGGCCCTGAGCGAGAAACAACGCCCGGCGCAGTTCGACC
>JBBSKJ010000074.1:0-8868 GCA_038256475.1 Micropepsales bacterium
CCGTGCAGCCCGGTAAAGGCGGTCGACACCGGCTGCACCTTTACGTGGCTGCCATTGGCCAGGATGGCCTCGGCAGCCCCCAGCAGCGCGCTCTTGAACGGCAGCACCGTATTGCCGGTATGGCTGGTGCCTTCGGGAAACAGCACCAGCGCGTCACCTTCCAGCAGGCGGTCACGGATGGCGTTGCGGGTTTCGCCGGTGGTGCTGCGCCGGGTGCGGTCCACGAACACAGTGCGCTGCAATCGCGCCAGGGTGCCGAAGAACGGCCAGCGTGCCACTTCCGCCTTGGAGACAAAGGAAATCGGCGCCACCGCCGAGAAGATGATGATGTCGGCCCAGCTGGTGTGGTTGGCGACCAGCAGCACGCCTTCGCCCCGTACCGGCTGGCCCTTGATGGTGATGTGGATGCCGAACAGCGCGGCCACCATCCGGTGATAGAAATGGGGGAATGACCGGGCGGCCCGCAGGCGCAGCTTCAGCAGCAGCCATTGCAGCGGCATGCCGACCAGGGTGACGAGGAAAAAGGCCGCCGTGATGGCGGCAGCGCGCAGCCGCGGCATCAGCTTTGGGGCTTGCGGCCCTTGGGAACGCCGTACAGCTCCAGCCGGTGGTCGATCAGCTCGAAGCCCAGTTCTTCGGCGACACGGCGCTGCAGCTTTTCGATTTCCTCGTTGCGGAACTCGATCACGCTGCCGGTCGCCACATCGATCAGGTGATCGTGATGGGATTCGGGGACTTCCTCATAGCGCGAACGGCCATCGCGGAAATCGTGGCGCTCCAGGATGCCGGCATCCTCGAACAGCTTGACGGTGCGATAGACGGTGGCGATGGAAATATGCGGATCGATCGCGCTGGCGCGGCGATACAATTCCTCGGCGTCGGGATGATCGACGGCGTCTGACAGCACCCGCGCGATGACGCGGCGCTGGTCCGTCATGCGAAGGCCTTTGTCGACACAGAGTTTTTCGATGCGGTTCATGATGTCCAAGTTAGGCGAATTTGGCAGGCAGCGAAAGCCTGAGAACCAGCGCATCCCCGCCATCGTAATAGGCTTTTCGTGTCCCGACCTTGACGAATCCGAGCCCGGCATACAATGCCAGGGCGGCCGGGTTGTCGACGCCGACCTCCAGAAACAGGCTGGCGGCCCCCATCTTGGCCGCTTTGGTGATAACCGCTTGCAACAAAGCGCGGCCCAGGCCCTGACCCCGCGCCAAAGGCGCGACTGCGAGGGTAAGAATTTCCGCCTCGGCCCCCGCCACCCGCGCCAGCACAAAGCCATCCTCATGGGCGAAGGCAAAAGTGCCGGGCGTGACCAACAGCGCACTGATGGCGGCGGCGTCCCAGGGCTTGGGAAAACAGGCCACATGCAGCGACGCCAGTGCGTAGGTGCCGGCACGCGAATCGAATGGGACGACGTCAAACAAGAGCTTTTCCACCAGGCAATTTCGCATCGGGGGCGCGCAGGTAAAGTGGGCCGGGCGCCTCGTCGGATACCGGCATTGTCTGGGCCAGCCGCGCCGCCCACAAGGCATCGGGCTGACGAATGTTTGACAGAATGAAATCCGTGCCCAGCTTTTCCTTCGCGCTCTGCGCGCCGGTTCCTGCCAACGCGCAAGGCCCGAAATCGCGGATGCGTTCCACCGCATCGGCAAAGCCCATCACGCATGGCTGCTGCACCACTTCGTCGCCATCACGCAACAGAAGATAGGCTTCTTCGCGGCGCGCATCGTGAATGACGGCGGCCTTGGTGTTTCTCGTTTCATCCATCGCGGCCAGAGCGATCGCTTCCAACGTGGTGACGCCGGTCAAGGGAATATGCAGGGCAAGCCGCAAGCCGCGCATGAAGGCAAGGCCAACCCGCTGTCCGGTGAAGGTGCCGGGGCCGGTGGTGACGGCCAGATGCGTCAGGGACGAAAATTCCGTGGCGCCGCTGCGCATCGCTTCATCCACCATCGGCGCCAGCCGTTCGGCATGGCCGCGGTCCATGGCTTCAAAGACATGCACAAGAATTGAGTCGCCATCCAGCAGCGCAACCGAGCAACCGCCAAGTGCCGTATCGACCGCGAGAAGTTTCACTAGAGAATCTTGCAGGCTTCGTCGAAGCCCAGGCGGGCGCCGCGCGGACGCACGCTGCCCTCCACGCCATAGCCCAGATTGCACAGGAAATAGGACTTGATGGCGCTTCCGGCGAAGAACTCCTTGTCCACGCCTTCACGGTCAAAACCCGACATGGGGCCGCAATCCAGCCCCAGCGCGCGCGCCGCGACGATGAAATAGCCGCCCTGCAAACCGGCGCTGCGCATCGCCATGACACGCGCCCTGTCGGGATTTTTCGCCAGTGTTTCGGGCAAAGACGTGGCGCGCGGCGCCAGCTTGGGCAGCGTCTGCGCAAACGCCAGGTCGTACCCGACAATGGCGGTGGCGGGCGCGCTCATCGTCTGCTTGCGGTTGCCTTCGTCCAGCAGCGGCTCCAGCCGCGCCTTGGCGTCTTTCGAAACCACGAAGTGAAACCGCGCCGGCGTGATGTTGGATTCGGTGGGGCCCCAGCGCATCAGGTCATAGATCGCCATCAGCAGCGCGGGCGAGACCGGCTTGTCCTGCCATTGGCGAAGGGTGCGGGCGGAGCGGAAAATCGTGTCCAGCGCCGCGTCGGAAATCGCGTGATCGCGTTCGGCAAGATAAGGTTCGGCGTCGGTCATGGCCAACGCTATCACACCGCTTCGACCGCGGTCACTTCCGGCACATAGTGGCGCAGCATGTTTTCGATGCCGTTCTTCAGGGTCATGGAGGAGGACGGGCATCCCGCGCAGCTTCCCTGCAGGCGCAGCGAGACCACGCCACTGGCGCCGTCAAAACCCTTGAAGATGATATCGCCGCCATCCTGTGCCACGGCAGGACGCACCCGGGTTTCGATCAGTTCCTTGATCTGCACCACAATGTCGGAATCCTCGTCGGCATAGCTTTCCTGGGTCTCGTCGGCGCCGCCTTCCAGCAGCGGCAAGCCTTGCGTGAAATGCTCCATCACCGCGCCCAGGATGGCGGGCTTCAAATGCTTCCAGTCGCCATCGCGCTTGGTCACCGAAATGAAGTCGGCGCCGAAAAAGACCCGGCTGACGTCGGGGATCAAGAACAGCGCCTTGGCCAGGGGTGAACGCCCGGCGGAGGAGGCATCGGGGAAATCGGCCACGCCGCCCTCGCCCATCACATCCCGGCCGGGCAGGAATTTCAGGGTGGCGGGATTGGGGGTGGATTCGGTCTGGATGAACATGGGGCCGCTCGTTGACTGCTCAGCCATAAATGAACCTCGGGCATGGCCGCATCAAGGCTTGGGGCGGATATACTTTTACCCGGATGATATTGACTATCCTATTTTACCCGGATAATTAATGGAAATGGGCTATTCTGTTTTTTCTGGCTTTGACCATCTGGGCACAGGCTCCCTGGCACAGACCTATGCCGCCAGCCGTAATAGGGAAGACGCCCTGATTTTCGACCGGGCTACCGGGCGGGTGGTGGATATCGACCCTCGTTTTCCGCCTTCGGACGAAGACAGCCCCAGGCCGGGCCGGCCCAAGCTTGGGGTGGTGCCCCGGGAAATCACCCTGTTGCCAAGGCACTGGGACTGGCTGGCGACCCAGCCGGGCGGGGCTTCGGTCGCCCTGCGCAAACTGGTGGAGGAGGCCAGCCGCAATCCCAAGGCCCAGATGCGCCAGCGCCGGGATGCCGCCTACCGCTTCGCCACCGCTTTGGTCGGCAACGCCCCGGGTTACGAGGAAGCCATCCGCGCCTTGTATGCCGGGCAGAAAGACGAATTCGCCGCCCATATCGAGGCCTGGCCGGCGGATGTCCGGGTGGAGCTGGAAGTGTTAACGGCAGACGCGTTCGAATAACCCGGAGCGACATCTTAGAAGTCCGAGACGATGCACTTCTTTTCCCAGTCGCCATAGCGGGTGGGTTCGGGGCCTTTGCGGCCGCCCAATTCCGGTGGCAATTCCTTCTTAGACTCGGCAGCGCGGCGGGCCTGCGCCTCCGCATTGGCGCGGGCGGCGGCCTGTGCGATCCGGGCGGCCACCTCCTGGGGGGATGCTTGATTGCGCATGCGGCGAGATTACATCAGTAGGGTCAGGAGAACAAAGTAATGAATACCCTTCGTACCGGCATGCTGCTTGCCCTCATGACCGGCATTTTCGTGGCGGTCGGCGCGCTGATCGGCGGCAGCTCGGGCGTGATGATCGCCTTTGGCATGGCGCTGGCGATAAACCTGTTCGCCTACTGGAATTCCGACAAGGTCCTGCTGCGCATGTATGGCGCGCACCAGGTCGACGCGGCCAGCGAGCCCGAACTGTACGCCATGGTGGAACGGCTGGCGGGCAATGCCGGCCTGCCCATGCCCAAAGTCTACATCATGGAAAATCCGCAGCCCAACGCCTTTGCCACGGGCCGCAATCCGCAGAATGCCGCCGTGGCCTTCACCACCGGCATCATGGAACAGCTTTCACCCGAAGAACTGGCGGGCGTGGCGGCGCATGAGCTGGCGCATATCAAGCATCGCGACACCCTGACCATGACCATCACCGCGGTGATCGCGGGCGCCATCTCTATGCTGGCCAACATGGCCCTGTTCATGGGCGGCGACCGGCGCAACCAGCCGGGCGGCATAGCGCTGACGCTTGTCGTGTCGATGCTGGCGCCCATCGCCGCCATGATGGTGCAGGCCGCGATCTCGCGTTCGCGCGAATATGAAGCCGACCGCGCCGGCGCGGAAATCTCGGGCCGCCCGCAATGGCTGGCCAGCGCGCTGGGGCGGATGGAGCGCAGCGTGCGCGCCGGCACGCCCAATCCGGAAGCCGACGCCAATCCGGCCACGGCGCATCTGTTCATCATCAATCCGCTGCATGGCGGCATCTCGGGCCTGTTCTCGACCCATCCCGCCACCGAAGACCGCATCGCGCGCCTCAACGCCATGGTAGGCAGCCAGCCAGCGGTCACCGGGCGCGGACCCTGGATCGGTGGGCGTGAGATCGTTTCGCAGCAGAAGGGCCCTTGGGGCTAAGCATCGCTTCCTTTAAAGAGGCGCGATGAGCGACACAGCCGGACTGCCTGCCCGCCGCGCGGCGCTCGCCATACTGTCCGGCGTCCTGCAAAAGCGTCGTCCGCTGGATGCGGGGCTGGATCATCTTGTTGGCCTTCCCGCCCGCGATGCCGGCTTCGCCCGCGCCCTGGTCAGCGAAACCTTGCGCCACATGGGCGCGCTGGATGCGGTGCTGCGCAAGTTCATCGCCAAGCCGCTGGTGCCGCACAAGGCGGGCGCGACCAGCGAGATCCTGTTGTTGGGCGCGTGCGAACTTCTGATCCTCAAAGTCGCGGCCCATGCGGCAGTCGACGCTGCCAACCAGCTTGCCGCCAAGGATTCCAAGGCGGTGCATTTCAAGCCGCTGATCAATGCGGTGCTGCGCAAGGTCGCCAGGGATGGCGAGAGTGTGCTGTCAGGCCTGGACCGCGAACGCCTCTCCACCCCCGACTGGCTGTGGACGCGCTGGGCGGCGCAGTATGACGCCGGCACCGCGCGGGTGATCGCGCGCGCCCATCAGCATGAAGCCCCCATCGACATCATCCTGAAATCCGCCGATGGCGCTTTACCGCCCAGCGAAGCGCTGTTCGGCAATGTGCGCCGGCTGACCGATCCGGGCCGCATCGAAGACCTGCCGGGCTTTGCGCAAGGCGACTGGTGGGTCCAGGACTGCGCCGCAACCCTTCCCGCGCGCCTGCTGGGTGATGTAAGCGGCAAGCGCGTCATTGATCTGTGCGCCGCGCCGGGCGGCAAGACCATGCAACTGGCGGCGGCGGGCGCGCATGTGATCGCGGTAGAGATCGACCCCGTGCGCGCCGAACGCATCCGGGAAAATCTCACCCGCACCAAACTGTCTGCCGAGATCGCGACCGCCGACGCGCGCGATTTCGACACCAAGTCGCCGTTCGTGCTGATCGACGCGCCCTGCACCGCCACCGGCACCATCCGCCGCCATCCCGACCTGCCCTGGATCAAGGGCGCCGCCGACGTCACGGTGTCGGCAGGCGCGGCCTACGAAATTCTGGAAAGCGGTGCTTCGCTGGTCGAGCCGGGCGGTACATTGGTGTTCGCGGTCTGCTCGCTGGAACGCGAAGAAGGCGAAGAACAGATCGCCGTCTTCCTGTCACAGCATGCGGAATTTTTGCGCAGCCCCGTCACGGCGGATGAGGTCTTCGGTCACGAGGAATGGATCACGCCCGACGGCGACCTGCGCACTCTGCCCTGTCATCTGAGCGACAAAGGGGGCATGGACGGGTTTTATGCGGCGCGGTTGCGGCGGGGCATCTAAATCTCCAATGTCATGGCCCGCCGGAGTGCGGGCCACCCAGATGATATAAGGCGAATTTTCGGCAAGAAATATTGATGTGCCGTCGGCATCCGCGCATCACGCCACTGGGTGGCCCGGATTCCCGGGCCGTGACAGTGAGGTGCGGCTAAAGACGCCCCAGCGCATAAGCGATGGCCAGATACACCTTGCCGGTATCGGCCGACAGCAGGGTCGAGGTCAGCAAGCCGCCGCTATCGCCTTCGCGCGCCCGCGCCAGCAGGGTTTCGAACTCGCCGAGATAGGCATCGGCGGCGTCGTGGAACCGCTTGTCGTCGCGATAGAGATTGGTGATGCGATCCACCGCCTGTTCGTCGATGGCATCGGCCAGCCGCCGCGCGAACACGGCGCGGTCGCCCGCCAGATAACGCTTCCAGTCTTCATCACCCGGTTGGGCTTCGTCCAGTGCCGACAGGTCGATCGCCATGTCGGCCAGCGCCAGTTCCAGCGCCCCCAGGGTGGCGGTGTGGTCATTGCCGGTCTTGGGCATCAGGCGCTTGTCACCGCCCTGCTCGGCGGCGGCCAGCAGAGTCTTCATTTCCCAGGTCTTGCCATCCCGCGTCTTGTCCGGCGACTTGCGCGCCGTCAGCTTGCGCGCCAGGCCCTTCAGGCCTTCGCTTTCCGGCTCGGCTTGCGGCTTCATCGGTCCACCAAGATCAGGCGGCGTGATCTTTTGCGTGGAACGCGCATGCAGCGTCGACATGGTGCGCGCCGACATATCCAGCAGCTGTTCGGTTTCGGATGCCATCATCTGGCGCACCCGGCGCGCTTCTTCCTGGGCCAGGCCCGGCAGGCGGATTAGATGCTTTTCGACATCGCGAGTGGTTTCCGACAGCAGGCTGCGAATTTTTCCGGCTTCGGCGCTCATCTCACCGCTGGCGCGCAGCAAGCGTTCGCATTCGGCCATCGCCTCGCCCACCAGCAGCCGCGCGTCATGCTTGGCCTGGGCAGCACTTTCGCCAATCAACGTTTGCGCGCCGGTGCCCGCATCCTTCAGCGCCGCCGACAGGCTGGCCAGTACGGTGGCCGCCGCTTCGCTGGTTTCGGTCAGCCGCTCGGCCTCTCGCGCAAAGGCCCCGGTCAGCTGCGCCGCGCGGTTGGCGGCATTGGACATGATCAGTTCCAGATGACGTTCGGCATCGCCGGTGACCATCTCGAACTTCCTGGCCTCGCCGCCCAGCGATTCAATCGCCGATTCCATGCCGGTGCGCTGCTGCGACAGCGCGGTTTCAAACGCCTCGCTTTCATCCTTCAGCTTCTGCACCAACTCGTGCATCTGACTGCGATGCTTTTCCTGCCGCGCCAGCACGAATTCGGCGCGGGACATAGCGGCGTCGGACACTTCCTCGATGCGCGAGGCATGAGCTTCCAGCGTCTTGGCCGCTTCCAGCGGCGTTTCGGCGGCAGACGTGATGGCGGCGCGGAAACCGGCGGCCTGCACATCCAGCGACTGGGTCGCCATCTTCAAGGTGCCTTCGGCCGATTCCATCATCGCCTTGAGCTGGGCGGCGCGGCCCGCCACGCTTTCACCGGCGCGGCCGGCAGCGTCGGTGAGATGGTCGCCCAGCGATTCCAGCCGCTGGCTTTCCTGATTGAGGCGGGCGGCGATGGTGTCGCTGCGCACCGCGGCGCGCGCCCCGGCATCGTCCAAGGTCGAAATCTGTTTTTCCAGCACCGCTTCCAAAGTGCGCATGCGCTGGAAGGCGACATCGAGACCGGTGTTGAGGCCATCGAGTTCGCGGCGCACCGCGCGCGCCAGGCGCGCGGCATTGTTGGCAGCGGTTTCATCGGCAGCGAACAGCCGGTCGCTGGCGGCCAGCATCAGTTTGGTGGCGTCGGCCATTGCGGCGCTGCGGGCCAGCGCGGCGGCGATGGCGACGAACAGGAAGGGCGGCAGCAGAATCGCGGCCGCGATCAATGCCTGGGTGGAGAGCGGCTGCGCGGTCAGCCCTTGCGGCCCCAGCCAGCCCCAGACAAAGGCGGCGGCAATGCCGACCCAGAACAGCGACAGCAGAGTTCCGGTCGCCAGCGCCAGCATGCCGAAACGGCTTTGCTTAAGGCGCGGAATCGGGGCGGCGGCGGCGACCTGGCTGTTGGCGGGTTCCGCCGGGCTGTCCAGCGGGATGGTCTTCCCGAATGTTCTGGCCATAGTCTAACGCCCTGAAATTGCCCCGTCTTTTGCCAAGTTAAGCACGACCTGCGGGCATTTTACACCGAAAAGCGCGCATTAACGCAGCTTTAGCCGCACCGGGCGCAGGATGGTCGGGTATTTGCAGGAAAGTGCCATGCCCGCCGCCCCCGTCGATCTGGACCATCTCGCCCGCTACACCGGCGGCGACAAGGTGCTGAATGCCGAGATCCTGCGGCTGTTCGACGGCCAGGTCAGCGAGATGGTCGGCCAGCTTCTGAGCATTCTGGAGCAGCGCGACGCCCGCAAGTGGCGCGAAGTCACCCATACCATCAAGGGCGCGGC
>JBBSKJ010000075.1:0-8809 GCA_038256475.1 Micropepsales bacterium
AAGGGCTTGCTCATTCACGGACTTTAGCAGCCGATCCGAGCGCCCCGAAGCTTCTCAAGGTGTGCTTGCGCCATAATGGCGTGAAACTCCGGCAACTCATCCAGGAAAAGAACGCCAAGATGGGCCAGTGAGACCTCTCCCGGTTTGACTTTCATCCCGCCGCCCACCAGCGCCGCCATCGAGGCGGAATGATGCGGATTGCGAAAGGGCCGCGTTCGGGAAATCGCCCCGCCCGCCAGTTCACCCGCCAGCGATTGCACCATCGACAATTCCAGCGCCTCGCGCGCATCCAGCGGCGGCAACACGCCCGGCAACCGCTGCGCCATCATCGATTTGCCCGCGCCGGGCGGGCCAATCATCAAAAGATTGTGGCCACCGGCGGCGGCGATCTCGATTGCGCGCTTGGCGCTTTCCTGCCCCTTGACGTCGCGCAGGTCGGGCACGGCCCGTCCCGCCTCCACCACCCGCGGCACCGGCGGCGTCAGCACCGAGGCGCCCTTCACATGATTGACCAGCGCGATCAGCGACGGTGTCGCCAGTATCTCGGTGCCGCCAGCAAAGGCCGCTTCCGGTCCGTTGGCGGCGGGACAGATCAGGCCGCGATTGCTTTCGGAGGCCGCCAGCGCGGCGGGCAACACCCCGGCCACGCCGGTCACCGCCGCATCCAGCGACAATTCCCCCAGCGCGACATAGTTCGACATTTCGCTGGCCGGCAGCACGCCCATCGCAGCCAAGAGGCCCAGCGCGATGGGAAGATCGTAATGCGAACCTTCCTTGGGGAGGTCGGCGGGGGCGAGATTGACGGTGATGCGCTTGAAGGGCAGCGCCAGCCCTATGGCGGCCAGCGCCGCGCGCACCCGCTCACGGCTTTCGGCCACCGCCTTGTCGGCCAGGCCGACAATGTTGAACTGGCCGCCGCCGGAACCGCCGATATGGACCTGCACGTCCACTTCCCGCGCTTCGATCCCCTGAAACGCAACCGTATAAACGTGCGCGACCGTCATGTTCCGCCCTCAGCCGGCGGGGATGCTAATGGCGCGGCCGGGCATCGGTAAAGGGCAGCGCTTCAGCCCGTGCGCTTTTGCGCGTCGTTCCTGCCGGGCTTCTGCGTTTCCATCCAGGCAGTGAAGGCGGCATTCGCGGCGCTGATATCGCGGTCCAGTTCGGCGACCAGGCCGCTGAAATTGTCCGGCGCGCGCGCCCCGCATGCCAGCTCGACGCGGCGCGCCGTCGCGCTCAGCGTCATGGCGCCGATATTGCCGGCGGTGCTGACCAGGATATGCGCCTCGCGCGCAAGGTTCTGCCGATCGCCGGCCGCCAGAAAGTTTTTGATCCGCATCGCATGGCCGCTGGATTCGGCGATGAACAGCGTGACCAGATCCATGATGCCGGATACGGGCAGATACTGCATCAACTCCTCCAGTTTGGGGATGTCGACGGGCTCGGCCGTCGGTGCCGGGACGGAGGGCGCGATCCCCCCCCCGGGGACCTGCGCAGGCAGGCGCTGCAGCCTGGCCAGCAGGTCCGCCGCGTCGACGGGCTTGGACACATAATCGTTCATGCCAATGGCGACATATTCCTCCCGCGCGCCGCTCATGGCGTTGGCGGTCATGGCGATGATATAGGCATTGCAGGCCGGCGGCGGCAAAGCGCGTATCTGTTTGGTGGCTTCGATACCGTCCAGTTCCGGCATCTGGATATCCATCAGCACCACGTCATATTCGCGCTTGCGCACCGCATCCACGGCCTTGTGCCCATTGTCGACCACATCGACGCTATGGCCGGCCTTGTTCAGCAGCGCCAGGGCGAATTGCTGGTTGATCCTGTTGTCCTCGACCAAAAGAATGTCCAGCGCATGCGACGGAGTGGCCATCGGGCTGAACACCGGACTGACCACGGGACTGGCGGCCAGTTCGTGGCGGACGGGCTCGACCGGAATTTCCGAATCGTGCGGCGCAAACAGCTTCAGCAGGCAGCCCAGCAGATCCTGCTGGCGAATTGGCTTATCCAGCATTGCGTCCAGCAGCGTGGCGGCCGATTTGCTCAGTCCATGCGCGCCGGCCGACGATATCAAAACCAGCTTTGTCTCGGCAAAGGCCGGCATTGCCCGCAATCTTTCGGCGAGCCCTTCGCCGGAAAGACCCGGCATCATCTGGTCGATAAAGACCAGGTCATAGGGACAGCCCTTGTGCCAGGAACGTTCCAGTTCCGCGATGGCGGCAAAACCATCGCTGACGCCATGAAACTTCATGCCATACGCGCTGAGCTGGCGGCCGATGATCTCCAGATTCATCGCGACATCGTCCACGATCAGGACGTTGAGATGCTTGATGCGCCCGGGCAAGGTCCTGGTGTCCCGCAACACCGCCTTGGAACGCTCCAGCGGCAGGTGAAACCAGAAGGTCGAGCCGATACCGGCTTCGCTCGACACGCCGATGGTGCCGCCCATCAATTCGACCAGATGCTTGCAGATGGCCAGTCCAAGGCCGGTTCCGCCATAGCGCCGGGTGATCGAACTGTCGGCCTGGGAGAATTTCTGGAAAAGCTTGTCGCGCACGCTCTGGGGCATGCCGATGCCGGAATCGGCGATCTCGAACCGTATGGGCTTTGTCTTGGAGTGTCCGATCCGGGACTCATCAGGCCGCAGGAAGACCTGAACCGAAACGCCGCCCTGTTCGGAAAACTTGATGGCGTTGCCCAAAAGGTTCAGCAGGACCTGGCGCACCCGCGTGGGATCGCCGCGAAACGCGCCCTGCAGGGATGGGTCGATATAGACGCCAAGGTCTATGCCTTTCTCGCGCGCCTTGCCCGTCATCAGGTCCATGGCGCTCTCGACCGTGGCGACAAGATCGAAGTCGATAACTTCTATGTCGAGCTTGCCAGCCTCCAGTTTGGAAATGTCCAGAATGTCATTGACGATGGCCAGCAACCCATCCGCGGATTCGCGCACCACATTGGCGAATTTTCGCTGCTCATCGCCCAGCTCGGTATCCAGCAGCAGGCCCGTCATCCCGATGATACCGTTCATCGGCGTGCGGATTTCATGGCTCATATTGGCGAGGAATTCGCTTTTCGCGCGGCTGGCCTTTTCGGCTGCGTCGCGCGCCGCCGCCAGCACCTCGGCCTGTTGCGCCAGGCGCGCCTGGCTGGCGCGCAGGTCTTCTTCCGCGCGATGGCGCTGCATTTCATGCAGCAGCAAAGTGCCCAGGATTACGGCGGCGCCAATACCGAAGATCAGGGCTGGCACCACCGAGCCTGTCACCGCCTGCCATCCCGCCGAAATCATCAGGTCGGCCAGCCCGCCCAGCGCGGCGACAAGCCCCAGCACGGGCAGATGGGCATAGCCAAACGGGCGGTTCCAGCGTCCGCTGGCATAGTCCGATGCGATGCGGAACAGCAATCCGATGGCTGTGGCGGTAACCGCCGCCAGAATCGCCGCGGTTCCCAGATGGCCGCCGGTGGCGAGTGAAAACAGCACCGCCGCAACTGCGATCGCCCCCGCAACCACGCCCGCCGCCCGACCGGCCACCGGGGCCGTCAGGGCGAGCAGGATGGTCTGGGTTCCCACCGCGGCGCCGCCACTCAGATGCACCGGCAGCAAAAGCGCGACCCCGGTCGCCGTGCCGAACAGTGTGCCAATCAAGGGGCCGCCGAGAAATGCAAGCCGCGCGGGAAGCTTTTCCGCCAGCGCCGAAAGCGGACCATAGGCGATCACCGCCGCGGCGAAGATCGCCACATTCAGCAGAAATTCGACAAGGGTGATCTGCCAGAAGAGATCCATTTCAGTAGGCCACCGACAGGTTGACGAATACGCGCCGCTCGATCGCCGGTCCCGAGGTCTGCACTTGCTGTGACTGAAGAAGATTCTGGCCCGAGACGGACAACAGCAGATTGCGGTTTATGCGATAGCCGATACGGGCATCGGCATTGACATAGCCATTGACTGGAAGAAGGCCCGTGACACCCGTCGGGGTCGGGAACAGCCCTTGCGTGGCCGATTGATAATAAAGCGCCGCGTCCGCCTCCCACGCATCGCGCGCCCAGCCGAGATTGGCCTTGATCTGGTGCTTGGGCGTCATATGCTCGAAATCGGTGAACGCGGTTCCGTTGGCGGCGGCGGGAATGAATTTGTCCTTGATGGTCTCAAAGCGATAGCTCGTTCCCCATTGCCAGTGGTCCGCAAATTGTCCGGTGAGGGACAGTTCGCCCCCCAGCGCATCGGAACTGCCGATATTGCCGGTCAGGACGTAGGGCGATGGTCCGGGAAAAAAATCCCCGGCGAGAGAGAAGATGTTTGTCGTTTTCTGATAGAACAGTGCGGTGCGCAGGAAAGCGTTGATGGCGCCGATCTGCCGGTCCCAGTTCAGTTCATAATTCATCACGGCGGATGCGCCGACGTTCGGGCTGCCTGAGAAATTGAAGAGCGGCGCGACGATGATAACGCTGCCCAGATGCGCCAGGCTCGGCAATGCGATGCCACGGCTTACCAGCAGGCGGACGGTGTCGTCCGGGCTGGCTTTCCAGACCAGGCCGCTGTTGAAGCCCCATTCCGACAGGTTGCGGTTCCAGGCCGAATTGGCAAACGGGTAGCCCGCCGGCACGCTGCCCGAACGGCCGAGCTGCAAAGAGTCAAAGCGCACCGCATTGGTCCAGGACAGGGAGGGCGAGATAGTCCAGTTCCACATGCCGCTGAAGGACGGCGTGTTATAGAATATGCGGCCTCCGGGAACGGGCGTTGTGTTCACTTCGTTGTGCCGGAACTCAAACGCCGCGCGCACCACATGATCGGCGCCGATGCGCAAGACGTCCTGAAGCTGGATCACGGTACTTGCATTGTCGAAATCAAACGGTAGCCCGAGGCTGGTCAGGGATTTCTGCGAGATCCAGTTGGTGTAGACGACGGCCTGCACCAGGCCGAAGGCGGTATCGCTGTTCAGCTGGCCCTTGACGGACGATGTGAGATGTGTGGCGCTTGAAAATGCGTAGCTGGGGTCGATACGGTTGTTGGTGCTCTGGGAATGGCTCAGTCCCAGTCCGAACTGGGTACCGGCATCCAGCTGGACGACGCCGTCAAGATTCACCGCAGCGCGGCTGTTTCGTGTCCTGGTCACCGGTCCGAAATAGGAGGGCAAGGGCGTCGAAAAGTCATCATCAAGCCCCGCGCTGCCCGAAAGCCGCAAGCCCCATTTGCCCTTGTCCTGCAGGGTGGTGACAGCCGAGCCGCGGATGGTCCCCTGGGTGCCGCCCGTGACCGAGACGGTGTTCACATCGTCATACAGCGGATTGTGGGTGATGATGTTGATCACGCCGCTGGCGGCATTGGCGCCGAACAGGGCCGTGTTCGGACCCTTCACCACTTCAATCTGGCGAATCGCTCCCAGTTCCACCGGCACCGCCGCCCAGGGCGTGTAGCCGTAATGGTCGGCATAGACCTGGCGGCCGTCGACCAGGACCAGCAGACGGGAGGAGAAGGCCTGGTTGTAGCCACGTATGCTGACATCGGCATTGTCCGATCCCCACTGCAACACATCGACGCCCGGCACCTGTTTCAGGACGCCGGGAATATCCACCGCGCCCGAACGCCGGATGCGCTCGGCGGAAACGATTTCCATGGCGGCGGGAACTTCGGTTACCCGCTGCGGCTGCCCGGTGGCGCTGGTGGTGACTGGCTCACCGAACAATTGCTCCAGCGCGCCATAATCCATGGTCTGCGCCAGGGCGGGCGACGTCCACAACGCCGCCGACGCGGCAGACAAAAGCACCAGGCGGCGCAGCGCGCCTGCGCGCAGGAATCCGATCGGGAAGTGTTTGGTATGCGAAGTCATCTGCGCTTCACCATCATTGCGAAGATCGAGGAGAAAGTTACGCCGGCCGACTGCGCCAGGCCCGAATCCAGGACGATCTCCGCCCGGCCGCTATCACGGACCATCAGCATGCAGGCGCGCTGGTCCAGGCAAGCCGGGTCGTTGGACATGACGAGCAATTGCTTTCGCCTGGCCGTGTTCATGAGGGCGCCGGTATCGGCTGTGATCCCCGGCAGGACGAACAGCGCATCGAGACGACCGGAATAATTCGAAAGATCGTTCAACGCGATGACATCTGCTCTCAAGCCTGTGTCACCCGGCCCGGGCAAGGCGCGAAGCCGTTCGGCGGTCTGTTGCGCCAGCAACCTGCTTTCTGAAACACCCGGCGCGTAGACGACACCGATCGTCAGGCTGGTATTGCGGGGACCGTTCTGCAGAAAGCCCAGAGAGCGTGCCGCAACTCTCAGATCGGCGAGTGACACGTCGGCCGCGGCTGCGTGCGCCTGCCGATTCGAGATCGGAGCAAGCGTCAGAAAAAAAACAAATCCCGATAACGCTGCCCGAATGACCCGCACTGGCGTCTCCTGTGCGGCAGCGTCGCTTTCTTTAGAGCGGAGGGCTGCGCACGACAGCGATCTTGTGCGCGCAGGGTTTCCGGCCTGTTAATCGAGCATCGGCGAAGTGACGCGGGCTGTGCGCTGGCAAGGTTCCGCTTTTACCATGGCGATACGCCGCGTGCCGGATCGCGCCAGATCTGCGCGCCGCGAATTAAGGATGGCGGCAAAAAGTTTCGTAGAATTGCGCTACTCCGGCGCGACGGTGACCTTGATGCCGTCGGTCTCGGTGCTGCAGATCACCTGGCAGGACAGGCGCGAGTTGGGCTCCACCGCCAGCGCCATGTCGAGCATGTCGATCTCGGCTTCCGACGGGGCGGGCAGCTTTTCGAACCAGCCGTCATTGATATAGACGTGGCAAGTGGCGCAGGCGCAGGCCCCGCCGCATTCCGCCGCCACATCCAATCCGCCGTCGCGCAGGATTTCCATCACGCTCCAGCCGTCACGGCCTTCCAGCGTGTGTTCCTTGCCGTTGCGGTCAATGGCGATGATCTTCACGAAACACCCAATTTCTTTTGCAGGTTCGAAGACGAGGTCGTGTACTGGAAGCGCAGCTTCTCGTTGGGGCGGCAAATGTGGAACGCGGCCTGGGACATCAGCGCGGCTTCATGGAAGCCGGACAATATCAGCTTGAGCTTGCCGGTATAGGTATTGATGTCGCCGATGGCGAAGATGCCGGGCGTCTGGCTTTCAAAGCGCGCCGTGTCGACCGGAATCAGGTTCTCGTTGAGGTTGATGCCGAACTCGGCGATGGGCCCCAGTTTGATGGTCAGGCCGAAGAAGGGCAGGAAGGTGTCGACCTCGTGATGCCACTCGCTCTTGTCGTGGCCGGCCAAGGTTACGCCGGTCATCTTGCCGGGATCGCCATGGATCGCCTTGACCGAGGCGACATGGAATTTCACTTTGCCCGCTGCTTCCAGTTCGCGCATCTGGTTGACGCTGTGGGCCGCGGCGCGGAAACCGTCGCGGTGATGGACCAGGGTCATGCTCTTGGCCAGCGGCGCCAGGTTGATCACCCAGTCCAGCGCGCTGTCGCCGCCGCCGGCGATCAGGATGTTCTTGCCGCGAAAGGTTTCCATCTTGCGCACGGCGTAATGCACGCCGATGCCGTCGCCGGCATTCTCGAACGCCTCGATGCCCGGCAGGGGCGGGCGCTTGGGCTGGAAGCTGCCGGCGCCGGCGGCGACCACCACCACGGGGGCGATCAGTTCGGTGCCCATGTCGGTCTTCAGCTTCCACTTGCCGTCGGGCAATTTCTCCAGGCTGGTCGCCATTTCGCTGAAGTGAAATTGCGGATCGAACGGCTTGATCTGTTCCAAGAGCTTGTTGACCAGCTCCTGGCCGGTCACGATCGGCAGACCGGGAATGTCATAGATCGGCTTTTCCGGATAAAGCTCGGTGCACTGCCCGCCCGGGCGGTCCAGGATATCGACCAGGTGGCATTTGAGATCCAGCAAACCCAGCTCGAACACGGCGAACAGGCCGATGGGGCCCGCGCCGACAATGATGACATCGGTTTCGATGGGAGCAGCGCTCATGGGTATTTCACACCTAAGTTCGTGTAATCGCTGGGAAAACGTCGCTTTTATATGTAGAAATAGCCAGACTAACAACCCCCGCCTATAACAGTGCTGCGATGCAAAATGACGCCCCCGAGACCCTTGGCCTGACGCCCGCGCAAAACTGCGCCTCCATGGCCGAGTTGCGCACGGCGATTGACGCGCTGGATGCCCGGCTGGTGGCCCTGCTGGCGGTGCGCCAGGCCTATATCGAACGCGCCGCCCAGCTAAAGGCAGGCCGGGACCAGGTGCGCGATCCGGCACGGATCGAGGAAGTGGTGGCCAAGGTCATCGCGGAAGGAAAGAAGGCGGGGCTGAGTTCAGATATCGCCGAACCGGTATGGCGCACCCTGATCGAAGCCTCGATCCGGCACGAGTTCGACGCGTTCGATAAGCGCTGACGTTATTCGCCCCCATCTGTCGCAGCTCGGGTTTGCAAGGGCAAACACCTCGCTACGCCGTTCGCAAGGCTGAACGCCTTGCTCACTCCCCCGCCATGCGTTTCGCGCGCAGGGGAAGAAAGCCTGAGTTTTGCTAGGCCGCCAGATATTCCGCAATAAAAGCCTGCACCGCTTCGCCTTCGATGCGCAGCGCTTCAATCATTTCCACGGCGCGGTCGTGACTGATGGCGGGGTCCACCGGCTCGGCGGCGGCGGCCGCGTCGCCCATGGCAAAAGCGCCAACGCCGCGTGCCGCGCCCTTGATGGTATGGGTGACTTCGCGCCACTTGCGGGCGTCGCGCTGCTCCAGAATGCTCAGAAGCTGGCCGACCATCTCGCTGACCTGGCCGTCGAACAGCCGCAGGATCTCGGCATTCAGCACCTTGTCGCCG
>JBBSKJ010000076.1:0-8794 GCA_038256475.1 Micropepsales bacterium
CAGATCATCGACTTCGACCATGACGGCGCGCCCGACATCGTGGTCGGCGCCATCCAGGTGCCCGGCTTCGTGCCCATGCAATTGCGCGCCTGGCGCAATGACGGCAAAGGACATTTTACCGACGTGACGCTGACGGCGATGCCCAACTCGGTGGTCGGGCGCCACTGGAGCATGGCAGTGGGCGATCTGGACGGTGACAAGCGCGACGACCTGCTGGTCGGCGCCTGGGGCACCCAGGCGCGGCTGCTGCTGACCGACAGGGCTGCGGCCGGTGCCGCGCGACCCAGACTCAAGCTGGGACAGCAGGAGCCTGCACCGTAACAGCAGACCAAGGGCTCAGGGCCTGCCACTCGGTTCTAGGAGAGAGCGGAAATTTTACTTCGCTTTTTACGGCCAAGCGCCGGTTTTATTCCGCCTGATGGAGCATTACTCCCGATTTGTGGTAAAAAAAACCGCTTACCCACGGGCATTATGGCTGTGCGGGATATCAGCGGGCGAGCCGCCGCTCTGACGTTGGCGTATATGGGGGAAATTATGGATTTTCTGTTGAAGAACCAGCTCACGCAGCGGACTACCGGCTCCACCGCCATCGTCACAGCCATCCGCAGATGCATGATGACCGGGCTGTGGCTGCTTTGCGCGGCCCTCGTCCAGCCCGCACTTGCGGCTGAGGGCTTGCGGATCGCCACCTTCCAGACCGATGCGACGCCGCCGATCGGCTACGACATGGGCTATTCGGTGGTGAAGGAAATCCGCGAACGGCTGCTGGCCAAAGGCGTGGTGATCACCGGCGCAGGCAAACCCTTCGTCATGCTGGCGGTCGACTGGGGCGGCGTCGACGGACGGGCACGCGACGAATGGCACGCGCTGCTCGCAAAGGCGGCGGGCACCACACCGGACCGGGTCTCGGTCCACACTCTCCATCAGCATGACGCGCCGGGTGCCGCCTTCTTCGGCTATGACGAACGCGCCAGGCTTGGCCTGCCGGAAGCTGTCCCCGCCGGCGTGCCGGACAAGCGCGTGTGGGCGCGCTCGGTGATGGAAAATTCGGCAGCGGCGCTGACCAGGGCGCTGCGCCAGGCCCAGCCGGTCACCCATGTCGGCACCGGCAAGGCGAATGCGGAACGGCTGGGGGCCAACCGGCGCCTTATCGGCTCCAACGGGCGCGTGGCGTTTCACCGTCAATCGACCTACACCAACGTCTATCCGGCGGAAGTCGCCGCGCGGATCAAGGTGGACGCCGACGAGGACGGCCATCGCCTGAGCATCTTCCATCCGGAAGAAGCCAAGGCCGCGCCCGAAGGGCTGATCGATCCCGCCGTGCGCGTGATCAGCTTCTGGAACGGCAATCGCCCGCTGGCCGCGCTGACCTATTATGCGTCCCATCCGCAGGTGTGGTTCGGCAAGGGCGTTCCCACCAGCGATTTCGTGGGCACGGCCCGTGAACGCCGCCAAAAGGAAACCGGCGTGTTCCAGGTCTATTTCACCGGCGCGGGCGGCAACATCACGCTGGGCAAATACAATGACGGCACCCCGCGCGCCCGCGAAGAATTTGCCGGACGGTTGCTGGACGCCATGGGGCGCGCCTGGACTGCCACCGAGCGTTCGGCGGTGACACCAGCGGACGTGGAATGGCGCACCACCGACATCTCGCTGCCCGCCAAGTATGGCGCGTTCAAGGACGAAGCACGCGCGGTTGCCGCCGACGCCAAGCGCCCTGCGAATGAGCGCCTCGCTGCAATCAGCAAGTACACGCGGGCGCAGGCGCTTGAGGAAGGCACCACGCTCGTCGCGCTGCGACTGGGGAAAGCCTATTCGGTGCACCTGCCGGGTGAGGCCTTCGTGCAATACCAACTCGGCTCGCAAGCGATCCGTCCGAACGATTTCGTCGCCGTGGCGGCCTATGCCGAAGGCCTTGGCTATATCGGCCACGAACGCGCCTATGGCGAAGGCGGTTATGAGATCACGGTCTCCCAGACCACGCTGACAGCGGAAAAAGTGATCATGGACGGCGTTCGCAAACTGCTCAATGAGTGAGGCGCCTTCCGATCACGACGCCTACATAGCTGGGGCTCCTGAAGACCTCCGCCCCCTGCTGGTTCGATTGCGCGCCCAACTTGCGCGCGCGCTGCCTGACGCCGAAGAAGTCATCGCCTATAAAATGCCGGGCTTTCGGATCGGCAAAACCATCATCGCGGGTTATGCGGCGTTCAGTAAGCAATGTGGTCTCTATCTGGCGCCTTCCGCCATCACGTCGCATGCCGACGACATAGCCGCGGCGGGGCTCAAATCCACCAAGACTGGAGTCACCTTCTCGCCGAGCCAGCCAATCCCTGACGGGCTCGTGAAAAAACTCGTTTTGGCTTCCAGAAGAGATCAAAATCTCTGAGCGGGTCGATTTACGACGCGAAGCGGTGCTGGGGCTGGATGTCCGCGCCGCAAAGCGGCTCGGCTGGCGACCGCCCTCGCTTCGCTCGGTGCGGCACTCATTTTTTGTAATCGCAGACGGAGGGTCTGCCGGCGCCCACTCGCGCCCTTGCTCCGCAAGGCCGCTCCGTGGCGCTCAGTTTTTCTAAGCGCGGCTTTGCCGCGCGTAAGAAAAACTGGCGCACCCGAAAGGATTCGAACCTCTGACCCCCAGATTCGTAGTCTGGTGCTCTATCCAGCTGAGCTACGGGTGCGTTTTGGAGGCGCGAACCTATTCATCAGCCCTCCCAAAGGCAAGAACTACCCGGCTCGGCCTGAGACATAGGCAGCACACCCCCCCATTTCCCGCCAAGTCCCGGTGAAAACGCGAAGATTTCGGGGAAAGCGGCATCCTGCTCCCTTGTCCCCTTGCCCCCTGCTGGTTAAGACTTGGACCCAAGGGTCCGCCCGCGCGATCAGCGCGGGATGGGGTTGGGTTTTGGCGCCGGCTTTCGACGTCGGCAGGGGCGCCGGGCAGCGGAGAGCATAATGAGGGGAATTCCAGCACAGCACGGGCTCAAGAAGGGCCTGTTTCTGGCTTTTGCAGTGGCTGGCGGGCTTAGCCTGGCGGCCTGCTCTGACATCGACAGCATGTTCAGCGACGAAAGCGACGTGGTGTACGACGCCCCGGTCACCGATATGGCCAGCGCCCCGCCGCCTTCGGCTGCGGCCTTCAACACGGTTCCCGGCGCCGCCCCGGTCGCCACCATCACGCCCATCACCATCGACGCGGGCGCCGATACCGGCACCCAGGTCAACCGGACCATCCAGTCGCTGCGCGCCCAGGTTTCAGGCCTGCAGCAGAAGATTTCGATCAATTCGGCCCGCCTGGCGGAATTGCGCAATGCCGGCGCCGGCGCGGCCAGCGCCTATCAGGACGCCAAGGCCCGCATCACCACCCGCCTGCAGATCGGCACCACCCGGGGCAATCCCGAACTGGTGGCGCAATGGAATGTGGCGCAGGGCCAGCTGGACGCGCTGTCGGCCAATATCAACGCCATGAACACGCTGGGCACAGACGCCACCAACGACTCCTCCACCGCCCATTTCGCGCAGAACCAGATCAGCGCCACCTACAATGTCTCGGGCGCGGTGGATGAAGATCATCGCCAGCTTCGCCTCTTGGAAGACCAGACCTCCCAGACCATCGTGATGCTGGATCGCCTGCTGAAGGAAATTTCCGACAACGTCCAGCGCTCCACCGCCTATGCGGCCACCGAGCGCGCCAACCTCACCGTGCTCTCCGCCTCGATCAAGAGCGGCGAACTGTATGGCGGCGGCATGGGCGCTTCGATGGGCACCCTCGGCAATGTGCAGATGGCTGGCGGCGGCACCCCGCTGGTGGTGATCAAGTTCGACCGCCCCGGCGTCGATTATCAGCAGATCCTCTATGCCGCGCTGAACCAGGCGCTGCAGAACCGTCCCAGCGCCGGCTTCCAGGTGGTGGCGGTTTCCCCCACCCGCGGTACCGCCGCTTCGGTGCAGATCGCCCAGTCCACCTCGCGTCGCCATGCTCAGGATGTCATGCGCTCCATGACCGACATGGGCGTGCCCGCGACGCGTCTGGCCGTGACCTCCACCACCGATCCGGGCGCCACCGGCAACGAAGTGCGCGTCTTCGTGCGCTAGGCATCTCGCCAAGAAACAGCAAACCCCGCCCTTACCGGCGGGGTTTTTTGTTGCCCTGACGGCTGACACTTCTACGATGCCCTGATGCGAACTTCCCGCCTTCTGCTTTCCCTTTTCCTGACGGTCTCACTGCCGCTGGGCGCATTGGCGCAAACCGCGCCGGGCTTCGTCACGCCCTTCGCCAAGGAGCAGATGGTGGCCGCCGCCAATCCGCTGGCGGCCGATGCGGGCCTTCAAATGCTGCGCGCCGGCGGCAGCGCGGTGGATGCCGCCATCGCGGTGCAGCTGGTGCTGGGCCTGGTGGAACCGGAATCGTCGGGCATCGGCGGCGGCGCCTTCATGCTGCTGTTCGATCCCAAGACAAAGAAAACCACCAGCTTTGACGGCCGCGAAGTCGCGCCCGCTTCGGCGCGGCCCGATATGTTCCTGGACCCTGACGGCAAGGTGCGCACCAAGCCCCAGGCCATTCCCGGCGGATTGTCGGTTGGCATTCCGGGCGTCATCGCGATGCTGGAGCTGGCGCACAGCAAACACGGCAAGCTGCCCTGGGCGCGGCTGTTTGCGCCCGCGATCAAACTTGCCGATGACGGTTTTCCGGTCGGCCCCAAACTGGCGCGCACCATCCGCAACTTCAAACGCGGCGCCAACATGCCTGACATCAAGGCGCGCTTTTATCACGCCGACGGCACGCCCCTGCAGCAGGGCGAGATTTACAAGAATCCCGATTATGCCGATACGCTGCGCAGAATCGCGAGCGGCGGCAGCAAAGCCTTCTACACCGGCGATATCGCCCAGGCGATCGTGGACAAGGTGCGCACCGCGCCGGTCAATCAGGGCGGCATGACGCTTCAAGACCTGGCGAACTTCAAACCGCTGGAACGCGAGCCGGTGTGCGGGCCCTATCGCGCCTGGCGTGTATGCTCCATGGGTCCGCCCAGCTCCGGCGGCGTCGCCATCGTGCAGATATTGGGCATGCTGCAGCGTTTTCCCTCCAGCGACCTTCAGCCCGGCACCTTGAGCGAAGTCCATCTGCGCGCCCAGGCCAGCCGTCTGGCCTATGCCGATCGCGTCAAGTTCATCGCCGATCCGGGCTTTGTGAAAGTCCCGGTGAAGGGGCTTGTCGACAAGGACTATATCGCCGGCCGGGCCGCGCTGATTGATCCGACCAAGGACATGGGCACCGCGTCCGCCGGCAATCCGCCCGAGAAACACGCGCAGCTGTCGCCGCAACGCTCGCCCTCCAGTCACGGCACCAGTCACATGACGCTGGTGGACAAGACCGGCCAGGTGGTCGCCATGACCACTTCGGTGGAGTCGGTGTTCGGCGCGAACATCATGGTCAAGGGCTTCTTCCTCAACAACACGCTGACGGATTTCTCGCTCAATCCGGTGCTGGACGGGTTGCCGGTGGCCAATGCGCCCGCGCCGGGCAAGCGGCCCCTCAGCGCCATGTCGCCCACCATCGTGTTCGATCAAAACGGCGATTTCCTCCTGTCGGTGGGGTCGCCCGGCGGCCCGGCCATTATCGGCTATGTCACCCAGACGGTGGTGGCCATGCTGGACGGGGGCAAGACCCCCTCCGAGGCCATTTCCCTGCCCCGCCAGCTCAACCTCAACAGCCCAACAAGGCTGGAAAAATCACCCGTCAACGACGCCCTGGAGCCCCAGCTGACCGCCATGGGCCACGCCGTGACCGTGGTGATGGGCGAAGGCAGCGGCCTGCACGGTATCCGCAAGGTCAAAGGCGGCTATATCGGGGGGGCAGACCCCCGCCGGGACGGGGTGGTTATCGGGGACTGAGCCGGAAAACAGGCCCCGCTAGCGCGGCGGCGCACCGCTGTCGCCAGCCGGATTGAAATATTATTTCAATCCAAGGACTTAGGCCTGCGTTGACAGCACCGGCCCTGCCGCCTAAAAACCCCGCTCTTTGCCAGCCCTTATGGGTCTTTTCGGAGCCTGACGACCATGAAGCGCACCTATCAGCCGAGCAAACTCGTGCGCAAGCGCCGCCATGGCTTTCGTTCGCGCATGGCGACCGCCGGTGGCCGCAAGATCCTGAACCGCCGCCGCTCCAGCGGCCGCAAGAAGCTCTCGGCCTGAGCATAGGCGCCCCAGGGACGCCCCGGGAGCGTGATGAAATCGCGCGACCAATGAAAAAAGCCCAATTGGACAGACTTAAGAAGCGGGCTGACTTTCTCAGGGCAGCGCGGGGAATCCGCCGCGTCGAAGGCGCCATCACTTTGGAAACCTGCGCCACGCCTGAAGTTGAAGCCGCGCAGGGAGGCCTGCGCATCGGCTTTACCGCCAGCAAGAAGATCGGCAATGCCGTGGCGCGCAACCGCGCCAAGCGCCGCCTGCGCGCCGCCGCGCAAGCGTTGCTGCCGCTTTTGGGACGGCCGGGTCATGACTATGTTCTGGTCGCGCGCGGCACCACCACGGCGCGCCCTTTTCCTGCCCTTTTGTCCGATATCACTTCGGCCCTGAAATCGGCGCATCGCAAGCTGGACGCGAAGGCGGGAGAGGGGTGAGGCCATGCGCAAGATCATGATCGCGCTTTTGTCAGCGCCCATCCGCTTTTATCGCGCGTTCCTCTCGCCGCTGCTGCCCAGCTCCTGCCGCTTCATGCCCAGCTGCTCGGCCTATGCCCTGGAAGCCCTTCAGATTCACGGTCCCGTCAAAGGCTTGTGGCTTACTGCAAAGCGTCTGTCGCGCTGCCACCCCATTTCCTGGCTCGGCGGTTCGTCGGGCTTCGATCCCGTTCCCCACAAACACTAGGCGTTTTCGAAGGTCGTCATGAACAACAACAAGAATGTCCTTCTCGCCATCGCGCTTTCGGCCGCCGTGCTGTTCCTGTGGCAGTATTTCGTCGCCACCCCGTCGATGCAGGCCGAACAGGCGCGCCAGACCGAGCTTGCCAGGCAGACCAAGCCGACGCCCGCGCCCGCCGCGGCGGCAAATGACCCAGCCGCGCCGGGCCTTCCGGGCGTGTCCACCGGCGCCAGCAACATGGCCTTGCCGGAGGCGCTGAAAGTGGGCGGCGCGCGCGTGGACATCGACACCCCGATGGTGGACGGCTCGATCCTGCTTCGGGGCGCGCGCCTGGATCATCTGCGCCTGAAAAAATACCACGACACGGTCGACCCCAAGAGCCCGGAGATCGTGCTGCTCGCCCCCAAGAGCACCGACTATCCCTATTACGCGGAGTTCGGCTGGGTCGGCGGCTCTCCTTCCGTCAATGAAGGCATGCCGGGCGAGAACAGCAACTGGGTCCAGACCGGCGGCAGGGTTCTGAGCCCTGGAAATCCGGTCACCCTGAGCTGGGACAATGGCAAAGGCCTGACCTTCACCCGCGTCATCTCCATCGACGACAAATACATGTTCACCGTGGCCGACAGTGTCGCCAACAAGACCGACGCGGCGGTGAATCTCTATCCCTATGGCTATGTCGCGCGCCAGAATCGCCCGGTGGGCGTGGACTTCTTCATCCTGCATGAAGGCTTTGTCGGCGTCGCCAACGACGCCCAGCAGGATGCTTCCTATACCGACTTTGACGAAGCCGGCACGCCGCCCCAGACCTTCTCGTCCACCGGCGGCTGGGTCGGCATCACCGACAAATACTGGATGGCCGCGGTCATCCCGCCCCAGGGCGAGAACTTCAACGGCCAGTATCTGGGCACCAAGACCCAAAGCGGCGCGGACGCCTATCAGGCCAATTACCGGCTGAACCAGCGCGTCATCGCGCCGGGCTCCTCGGCCACCGTCAACCACCGCATGTTCGCCGGCGCCAAGGTGGTCGACATCCTGCAGCATTATCAGGACACCCAGAACATCCCGAAGTTCGACTATGCGGTGGACTGGGGCTGGTTCTGGTTCCTCACCCGGCCCTTCTTCCTGATGCTGGACTTCTTCAACAAGCTGCTGGGCAATTTCGGCCTCGCCATTCTGGCGCTGACCGTGGTGGTCAAGATCCTCTTCTTCCCGCTGGCCAGCGCCTCCTACCGCGCCATGGGCAAGATGAAGAAGCTCCAGCCGCAGATGGAGGACATCAAGAAGGCCCATAAGGACGATCCGCAGAAGATGCAGAGCGCGATGATGGAGCTGTACCGCAAGGAAAAGGCCAATCCGATTTCCGGCTGTCTTCCGATCCTTCTGACCATCCCGGTGTTCTTCGCGCTGTACAAGGTGCTGTTCGTCACCATCGAAATGCGCCACGCGCCTTTCTATGGCTGGATCCGCGACCTGTCGGCCCAGGACCCGACATCGATCTTCAACCTGTTCGGCCTGATCCCCTACAATCCCAACGCCTATATCCCGGCGGCGATCAGCTTCATCTCCATCGGCGCCTGGCCGATCATCTATGGCGTCACCCAGTGGATGCAGACCAAGCTTAATCCGCCGCCGCCTGATCCGATCCAGGCCAAGATGTTCGCCTTCATGCCGGTGATCTTCACCTTCATGTTCGCCACCTTCCCCGCCGGCCTGGTGATCTATTACGCCTGGAACAACCTGCTGTCGGTGGCGCAGCAATGGTACATCATGAAGCGCGAAGGCGCCGATGTGAGCTTCTTCAACAAGAAGCCGGAGAAGAAGCTTACGGCCGCGAATGACTGAGGACAGCGCCGAAGAAGCCGCGCGCAAACTGTTTGCAGGGGCGTGCGACTTTGTCTGGGGCTCGACCACGGCGGAAAACCTGCCGCCG
>JBBSKJ010000077.1:0-8737 GCA_038256475.1 Micropepsales bacterium
CAGGCCGATGACCAGCACCAGCGCGAACAAGGTGAGCGTGTTGATGGTGTAGCCGAACATGGCCAGGATGCCGAAGGTACCCAGCAGCACCACCGGCACGGCGATGGCGGGGATCAGCGTGGCGCGCCAGTTCTGCAGGAAGATGTACATCACCAGCACCACCAGAAAGATGGCCTCGATCAGCGTCACCACCACGTCGTGAATGGACAGGCGGATGAAGGTGGTGTTGTCCACCGGATAGACCATCTTCATGCCCGGCGGCAGGGTGGCGCGCAGTTCCTCGGCACGTTCCTTGACCGCGGCCACTGTGCTCAACGCATTGGCGCCCGGCGCCAGCATGACCGCGACACCGGCGGCGGGATGGCCGTTGAACAGGCTGGTGATCTCATAGGACTCCGCGCCCAGTTCGACGCGGGCAACATCGCGCAACCTGACCACGGCGCCGCCGGGCGAGGTCTTGAGCACGATCTCGCGGAACTGTTCGGGGGTCTGCAGCCGCGACTGGGCGGTGACGGTGGCGTTCAGCTGCTGGCCGGGCACGGCGGGCTGCTGGCCGATCTGTCCGGCCGAAACCTGCACGTTCTGGGCCTGCACCGCGGCGCTGACATCGGACGGCATCAGGCTGAAATTCTTCAGCTTGAACGGGTCCAGCCAGATGCGCATGGCATATTGCGCGCCGAACACCTGGGTGTTGCCCACGCCGGGCACACGACTGATCTGGTCGGCCATGCGGCTGGTGATGAAGTCCGACACGTCCACATTGTTGTAGCGGCCGGTATCGTCATAGACGCCGATAACGATGATGAAGCTGGGCTGGTTCTTGACCACGGTGACGCCGATCTGCTGCACCTGGGAGGGCAGCTTCGGCACGGCGGCCTGCACCTTGTTCTGCACCTGCACCTGGGCAATGTCGGGATCGGTGCCCGGCGCGAAGGTGACCGTAATGCCGACTGAGCCGTTGGCGTTCGATGCGGACGAGAAATAGAGCAGGTTGTCCAGGCCGGTGAGCTGCTGCTCGATCACCTGGGTGACGGAATTCTGCACCGTCTGGGCGTCGGCGCCCGGATAGATGGCGTTGATCACCACCGCCGGCGGGGCGATGGTGGGATACTGTTCGATCGGCAGGCTGGTGGCGGCAATGCCGCCCGCCAGCATGGTGACGATGGCGATGACCCAGGCGAAAACCGGGCGGTCGATGAAGAAGCGCGAGAGCGACATTTAGTGGGCCGTCGGATTGGCGGGCGCGCCCGGGGCGCCGGCAGGGGCCCCAGCAGCGACAGCGGGTTTGGAGCCGGCAGGGCGCGGCGCCACCGGCATATCGGGCTGCACGCGCTGCAAACCTTCGACGATGATGCGGTCGCCGGGCTTGAGGCCGTCCAGCACCTGCCAGTCGCCGCCGATGGAGCGGCCGGTCTTCAGGACGCGCAGGCGCGCGAAATTCTTTTCGTCCACCACCAGCGCGGTGGGCTCGCCCTTGGCGTTGCGGCTGACGCCCTGCTGCGGCGCCAGGATGCCGTGCGGATCGGTGCCCTGGGTGACAGTCGCGCGTACATAGAGTCCGGGCAGCAACAACCCTTCGGGATTGGGGAAGATGGCGCGCAGGCGCACAGCGCCGGTGGAGGGGTCAACCGTTACGTCGGTGAACTGCAGCCTGCCTTCATGGGCATAGTCGCTGCCGTCTTCCAGCTTGAGTTTGACGGTGGCGGTGCCGCCTTGGCTGATATCGCCGGCCTGGGCGGCGCGCCTGAGCGCCACCAGTTCCGAGCTGGACTGGTCGACATCGACATAGATCGGATCGAGGGTGGAAACGGTGGTGAGCGCGGTGGGCTGCTGCGCGGTCACCAGCGCGCCGACCGTCACACTCGAAGCGCCGATGCGCCCCGAGATCGGCGAGGTGATGCGGGTATAGTTGAGGTTGATGCGCGCGGCGTCAGCCTGTGCCTTGGCCTGCAGATAGGTGGCGCGGGCATCGTCATTGGCCTGGGGCGCGATGGCGTTTTCCTTGAGCAGAATCGCGAAACGGTCGGCGCGGGTCTTGGCGCTGGCCAGGCTCGCGGCGGCGGCGGCATAGGCGGCCTCATAAGGCGCCGGATCGATCTGATAGAGCGCCTGGCCCGCCTTGACGGAGGAGCCTTCCACGAACAGCCGCGCCTTGACGAGGCCGGTGATCTGCGGCCGGATTTCCGACACCGCATAGGGGCTGGTGCGACCCGGCAGTTCGCTGGTCAGCGCCACCGGTGTTTCCTTGATGGTCACCACGCCAACCGAGGGCGGCGGCATCTGCTGCTGCGGAGCTTCGCCGCAACCGGCCAGGACAAGAGACGAGGCCAGGGCGAAAAGGAAAAGGCGCGACATGCAAGTCCCCAATAGCTGCTTTCAGGATGACGAACGGGCAAGGCCGTAACAGACATCCGTCAATAAATAACGTCCCCCAGCGTAATGCCGCCGGCGCCCCCTACATATGTGCAACTGCGAAAAATGGAAGGGCCGAATGGGACGAAAGTGGAGCCCATAGTGCGGTTAACGCCGTTTCTACGCCACGCGGGTTGTCAATTTGACACAAACGCGCCTTGTGCGCGCGCCTTAGCTGCGGATCGGACGGCATCGATGCCTGTTCGACATACCAGCCCAGATGCTTTCGGAATACTTTTAGCCCCAGCGTATCGCCGTAAAATCGCAGCGTGTCCCTGAAATGTTCAAGAGCAATGCCCAAACGGGAGGCAGTATCCGGCTCTGACATTTCAGCGCCACTGTCCAGGGCATGGTCCAGCGCCGATGCAATCCAGGGCCGGCCATAAGCGCCGCGCCCGATCATTATCGCGTCAGCGCCCGACTGGGCCAGCGCATCGCGCGCCGACGCGGCGTCAATGATGTCGCCGTTCACGATCACCGGCAGGCGCGTGGCCTTTTTGACCGCGGCCACGGCGCGCCAATCGGCCTGGCCCTTATAGAATTGCTGGCGGGTGCGGCCATGCACGGTGATGGCTTTGACGCCGAGGCTTTCCGCCAGCGCGGCGATCTCAGGCGCGTTGCGGTTGTTGTCATCCCAGCCCAGCCGCATCTTGAGCGTAACCGGACGCGAGGTACCGTTCACGGCGGCTTCGATCAATCGGGCCGCCAGTTCGGGTTCGCGCATCAGCGCCGATCCCGACAAGGCGCCTGTCACTTCCTTGGCCGGACAACCCATGTTGAAATCAATGATGTCGGCCCCGGCTTCTTCCGCCAGCCTGGCGCCCTTGGCAATCCATTCTGGCGTGCGGCCGACCAGCTGGATCACCATCAAGGGGAGAGCATGTTCATCTTCCTTTGCGCCAATGGCGGCGCGGCGCACCACATCGGGGCGCCCGCGCGCGAAGCTGTCACAAGCCACCATCTCGGTCGCCACATAGGGCGCTCCGCATCGGCTGGCGATACGGCGAAAAGGCAGGTCGGAAACCCCCGTCATCGGCGCGGTCAGGACTCGCCCGGGGATGGTGACGTCGCCTATTTTCAAGCTGGTCTTGAGGATGGCGGACATGGGGGCGGGACATAGTCCCGCCGGCCCGGTTTGTCGAGTTAAAGGCTAGTTAGCGACATTGCGGACGCGGCCCGGTCCGGCGATTTCGGTATCGACCGTTTTGGGATTGGTGTGCAGGCGGACCTCACCGGGACCGGCGATCTCGATCCGGGCTCTTTCGGTGGGCGCGATGTCGGCCTTGCCGATGCCGGCAATCTCCACCCGCGTCTCACGGGATTTCACCTGGCCGAAATCGACATGGCCGATGCCCGCCATCTCGATTTCCACCTTGTCGACCTTGCCATTGGCTTCGACCTTGGCGACGCCGGCCATCTCGATCTTCAGCTTCTCCTGGTCCAGCGCATCCAGCGTCAGCTTGCCGGTGCCGGCGATTTCAAAGCGCTTGAAGATGCGCCCCGGCAAAGTGATCTCCAGGTCCTTGGTGCGGCTGCTCCAGCCGCGGCAGTCCAGCTGGATATCACCCTGATCGACTTCCAGATGCGCCAGCACCTGGGGATCGCCGGTGACATGCACCCGGTCGTCGGTGCCGGGCCGGTAACGGGCATGGCCGCGCAGCGCCAGGCCGACATGGTCGCTGCCATCCCAGTCCAGGATACGGCTGGTGGCCGTCGCGCCGGGAATGACCTTGCAGCGGTCCTTGTCGCCAAAGGCAATCAGATCCAGGCCGGACAGCGCGCCGCCCCCGATGGCGGCGGCCGCGCCCATGCAGACCACCGAAGCGGTCAGTCCGACAATGGCGATCACGGCTAGCTTGCGGCCCATCACATTTTCTCCGGTGCGTCAGATATCGTTGCCGCTGCCCGCGACATTGTGGATGCGGCCCGACCCGGCAATGTGGGTTTCGACCTTGCGCGGATTGGTGTGCAGGTTGACGTCGCCCGATCCGGCGATGTGAATTTCGGCGTCGCCGCGCGGTGCGATATCGGCATTGCCGCTGCCAGCGATCCGGACCGTCACATCCCGCGCCGCCACCCGGCCCAGATCGGCATCGCCCGATCCAGCGATGGAAATGCGCAGCTCTTCCACCTTGCCGCTGGCCTTGATGCTGCCCGACCCGGCGATCGAAACGCGCAGGTCCTGCTGGTCGAGATTTTCCAGTTCCAGCTTGCCGCTGCCGGCGATACCGAACTTTTCCATTGGCGTGCCCGGCAGGGTGATCTGCAGACTGTCGTCACTCCAACCCCGCCCACGGCAATTGAGTTCGATGCGGCCGTCGCGCACCCGCACATGCGCCACGACCTCGGGATCACCGGTGATATGCAATTGTTTGCTGCCATTGGGGGCGTAACGCGCCGTCGCCGGTACATTGAGGGAAACCTCGTCGCTGCCGTCCCATTCCAGGGTGCGACTGGACGGGGCGTTGCCGGCCACCTTCTCGCAGCGTGGACGGTCGCCAAACATGGAGAAGTCGATGCCGCCAAATCCTTCGCCGAATTCCTTGGCGCCGATGGCGGCGGCCGCGCCCATCGCGACGGCGGAAATCACCAGGCCGGAAAAGGCGACGATAGCGAGTTTGTGAACCATGGCGCGCTCCTCAGATGGAATCGTTGGCGGATTTGAAAAGGCGGAAGTGCAGCCGGGCATACTGGATCAGCGCCCGCGCCACCCAGTCCAGGATCATCAGCAGCAGCGCGCCGCCGCCGATCCCGCCGCTGAGCAGGCCGACACCGGTCAGCGTCTGCAGCGCGGTGTTGCCCATCATCAGGTCCCAGCCGCCGGGGATCAGATTGCCCAAAAGGATGGCGCCGCCGATCACGCAGCCGACACAGGCCAGGGCGATGGCAAAGAACACTGCCAGCATTACGCCCAGGATGGGCAGCAGGAACATGATGTCGATGGTGGCGAGGCCGACCAGCGCCAGCACCACGCCGAAAAAGTTGCCGGCGCTGCGTTGCTGTTCCCAGCGCTTGAAGCCGACTTCGGCGCGCAGCTCGCGCGCCAGCCGGGCGGGATCGCCCAGCGCCTCGGCGACTTCATCCTCGCTGCGTCCGGCGGCCATGCCGTCGACGAAATGGGATTCATAGTCGGCGATGATGTCGTCGATATCGCTTTGGTGCAGGCCCGACAGGCCGGCGCGAAGCTGCGCAATGAAATTCGCGCGGTTCATGTGACTTCCCCCAGAATTTTTCGCACGGCTATTTCGAACGCGACCCAGTCCGAGATCTGCGCTTTCAGGGCGGTGGCCCCGGCCTTGGTGAGCTTGTAATATTTGCGTGGCGGGCCGCTGCCGGATTCCTGCAGATAGGTCGAGACCAGTCCGTCATTCTGCATCCGGCGCATCAGGGGATAGATGGTGCCTTCGCCCATGCCCACCGCCTCAGCCATGCGGCTGGCAATGTCATAGGCGTAATTGTCGCCCTTGGAGAGCAGCGCCAGGACACACATTTCCAGGACGCCTTTCTTGAGCTGGATTTGCAACGATTCTGCCATGACCTATTACCTATCACACGATACCTTGTGATGCAAGGTACTAATTCTGTTACCGTTGGCCATTACCCGGCCCTTAAGGCTTTTGGCGGTAAAAATCCGCCATGCGCCTGAAAACCCAGCTCGCCAGCCTGATCGGCCGCCATATCCGGGTGCGCCCCGCCCGCCTGGCGGGGCACCGGCCGGTGGCCAGCATCAGTTTCGACGATTTCCCCAAATCGGCCTGGAGTCTGGGCGGGCAGGTGCTCGCCCGGCATGGGGTGCGCGGCACTTATTATACGGGGGGCAGCTTTTGCGGCCAGACCGTTGAGGGCACGCGCTTCTATGATGCACAGGATCTGACGGAACTGGCGGCGGCGGGACACGAGATCGGCTGCCATGGCTTTGGCCACCGCCCGGTTTCGGAACTGTCGTCCGCCGAACTGGGCGAAGATGCGCGGCGCAACCAGGATTTCCTCAAGCCGTTTCTGAACGGGGAGGCGCCGGTCAGCTATGCCTATCCCTTTGGCCGTGTCAGCCCGCGCAGCAAGCATTTCCAGGCGCCGCACTTTTCGTCGCTGCGCGGCACCCATGAAGGGGTCAATGTCGGGCGGGTGGATCTGGCGCAGCTGAACGTGATTTCACTGGAAACCCGGCTGTGGGACGAGGGCCGCATCCAGAATGCGATCCAGCGCACCCTGCACGAGCATGGCTGGCTGATCCTCTACACCCATGGCGTGTCGGACAATCCGGGGCTCTATGGTTCGACGCCGCAGATGCTGGACTGGGCGCTGTCGCGCCTGAAAGCCGCGCGCATCGAAACCCTGCCGGTGCGCGACGCGCTACCCGTGGCCCTGGGCCACTAGGCTTCGAAGTGGCGCTGGGCAGCTAAACCTTTAAAGCTTTTTCGCGTATCGCGCTCAAGGTTGTCACGGGCGTGATGCCTTCGGCGTCGTATTTCACATGGATGATGGCGGGCTGGCCGCTGGCCTGGGCCGCCAGGAAGGCCGGTGCGAAGTCTTGCGTCTTCTCCACGGTAGCGCCGAAGCCGCCAAAGCTTCTGGCCATCGCGGCGAAATCGGGATTGACCAGGTCAGTGCCGGAGACGCGCCCGGGATATTCGCGCTCCTGATGCATGCGGATGGTGCCATAACAGCCATTGTCATAAACGATCACGATCACCGGCAGCCGGTACTGCATGGCGGTGGCGAATTCCTGCCCCGTCATCAGGAAATCCCCGTCGCCCGCCAGCACGATGACGGGACGTTCGGGATAAAGGCTCTTCATCGCCAGCGCGGCCGGCAACCCATAGCCCATGAAGCCGCTGATGGGCGCGACCTGCGTGCCGAAACGGCGGAAGCGGTAGAAGCGGTGAATCCAGGCGGCATAGTTGCCCGCGCCATTGGTGAGCATGGCATCCGCGGGCAGATGGCCGCGCAGCCAGATCATGATCTCGCTCAGATTAACGGGTCCGGGCTGGGGCAGGGGGCTTTCCGACCAGTCCAGATACGCGCCCCGCGCCTCCGACACGTCGCGCACCTGCGTATCCAGCGACAGCGCCGCCAGTGCCGGGGCAAAGGCGCGCGGGCTGGCATGGATGCCCAGAGTGGGGCGCCAAACCCGTCCGATCTCTTCTGCACCGGGATACAGATGCACTGTCTTCATCTGCGGCTCGGGAAGATCGAACAGCGTGTAGCCTTGTGCGGTCAGCTCATTGGGCCGCCCACCAGCCACGATCACCAGATCGCTGTTCTTGAACCGCGCCACCAGCTTGGGATTGGCGCCCAGTCCCAGATCGCCGGCATAGTTGGGATGGGCGCTATCGAACAGATGGGCGCGGCGAAAGCCGGTGGCCGCCGGAATGCCGAAGTTTTTCGCGAATACCATCATCGCGTCACAGGAAGGCTGGTCCCAGCGCGAACCGCCCAGCAGCAGCATGGGGCGCTGGCTTTGGGCGAGCAGGCTTTGCAGTTCTGCCAGCTGCTGGGCACCGGGCGCGGTCTCGGCCACTTCCACTATGGCGCCGTCAGGCGACGCGGAGGCGCGCGACAGCATGTCATGCGGCAGCGCCAGCACCACCGGCCCCGGACGCCCGCTCATCGCTTGCGTGAAAGCCCGGCTGACATATTCCGCGACCCGATCCGGATCGTCGATCTCGGCGGTGAACTTGGTCATGCTGCCGAACACGGCGCAGAAATCCAGTTCCTGGAACGCGCCGCGACCACGATTGTAACTTTCGACCTGGCCGGCAAACAGGATCATGGGGGTGGAATCCTGCTGGGCGATATGGACGCCGCCAGAGGCATTGGTGGCGCCCGGCCCGCGGGTGACAAAGCAGATACCCGGACGCCCCGTGGCCTTGCCATGGGCTTCGGCCATCATCGCCGCGCCGCCCTCGTTGCGGCAAACAACGATATCAATGCCGCTGTCCTTCAGCGCGTCCAGCACGGCGAGATAGGATTCGCCCGGCACGCAGAACACCCGTTGCACGCCCTGGATGCGCAGCTGCTCCACCAAGACGTGTGCGGCGGTGCGGGGAGCGGGACCTGTGTGACATGTCATGCGGCGTGTCCGTCGAATTAAATCACATGATAGCGCGGGCTTGTCCCAGATTGAAACGCGGATCGCTCTGCTATTGCGCCGCTACTTTGTTAATCCAACCCGCCTAGAATGCCGCTCGTCCAGGGGTATGCGATGAACCGGGTTGAGAATTTTCTGCTGGGCGGTCGGCACAACCGTTCCGCCATCCATGTCGGGCTGGTCAACAACATGCCCGATGCGGACATGCGCGCCACCGAGCTGCAATTCGCCAAG
>JBBSKJ010000078.1:0-8715 GCA_038256475.1 Micropepsales bacterium
ATGATGATCACACGCAAAGCCATGCGCCGCCGGACCGTATTGCGCGGCATGGGTACAACGATCGCACTGCCGCTGCTGGAGGCGATGGGCTCGTCGGCCATCGCGGTGGAAGCCGCGGCGGCGTCGCGCAAGCGGCTGCAGGTCATCTACACGCCCAACGGCATGGTGATGAACGACTTCTTCCCGGCCGCGACCGGCGACAATTATGCGATGACGCCCATCCTCAAGCCGCTGGAGCCCTATCGCGACCGCTTCGCGGTGGTCGGCGGCCTGGATCATGTTCAGGCCGAAGCGCTGGGTGACGGCGCCGGCGACCATGCCCGCTGCTGCGGCACCTTCCTGACAGGCGTCCATGTCAAGAAGACGGACGGCGCCGGCATCAGCAACGGCATTTCGATGGATCAGGTGGTGGCCAGGCAGTTCGCTGAAATCACCCAGATCCCGTCGCTGGAGCTGGGCCTGGAATCCCCCAGCCTGGTTGGCAGCTGCGACAGCGGTTACAGCTGCGCCTATACCAACACCCTGTCCTGGTCCGGCCCGGCCTCGCCGATGCCAGTCACCACCAATCCGCGCGAAGTGTTTGAGCGGCTGTTCGGTGAAAATGACGTTGCCGACGCCAAGACCCGCCTGATGGAACTGAAGCGCCAGGCCAGCATCCTCGATCTGGTGTCGGACGACGCCAGGCGCCTGTCACGTTCGCTGGGCGCCGACGACAAGAAAAAGGTCGAGGAATACATGCAGTCGATCCGCGACCTTGAGCGCGGCATCCAGAAGCTGGAGCAGCGCGGCGTGGTGGCGATGCCCACCTATGCCCGTCCCGCCGGCATCCCGGAATCGTTCGAGGAATATGCCCGGATGATGATCGATCTGCAGATACTGGCGATGCAGGCGGACTTGACCCGCGTCGGCACCTTCATGATCGGCCGCGAGGGCAGCAACAACAGCTACCCGGAAATCAACGTGGCGGATGCCCATCATCCGATCAGCCACCATGGCAACGATCCGGAAAAGCTGGCCAAGCTCTCCAAGATCAACGCCCTGCACATGGAACAGGTGGCCTACTACCTCAAGCGGATGAGCGAAACCAAGGAAGGTGAAGCCAGCCTGCTGGACAGCACGATCTTCCTGGCCGGCGCGGGCCTTGCCGATCCCAACGAGCACAATCACCGCAACCTGCCGCTGATCGTTGGCGGCGGCGGCATCAAGGGAAATCACTATTTCGACGCCAAGAGCGTGCCGATGACCAACCTGATGCTGTCCATGATGGACGAACTGGGCGTCAAGGTGGACAAGCTTGGCGACAGCACCAGCCGTCTGACCGGACTGGTGTAATCGGCGCGGCGATGAAAAAGGCGTTTGGTATCGGCGTTCTGCTTTTGACTCTCCCGGCGGCGAGCTGGGCGGGCGAGGCGGAGGACCATCTGGCGGAGGCGGTGCGCGGCAACGACAATGCCGCCGTCAAAAGCCTGCTGGCGGGCGGCGCCGATGCCAATGCGCTGCTAGCGGACCAATCCACGGTCCTGGGCTGGGCGATCGACCGGCAGAATGACGAAGCGGTCAAGCTGCTCCTGGCGGCAGGGGCCAGACCCAACACGCTCGATCCGGCCGGGGTTTCTCCGCTGGCGCTGGCCTGTGAACTGGGCCATCCCGGAATAGTTTCCGGACTGTTGGGGGCAGGGGCCGATGTGAAGGTGGCGCGGCCGGAAGGCATCACCCCGCTGCATCTGTGCGCCGGCGCGTCAACGCCCGAGGTACTGGATGCCATGATCGCCAAGGGCGCGAATGTGAATGGCGCCGATCCGCAAGGCCAGACGCCGCTGATGTGGGCGGCGCGCTATGGCAAGGCCGACAATATCGCGTTTCTGGTCAAGCGCGGGGCGCAGGTGAACGCGGTGGAAAAAAATGGATTCACGCCGCTGTTCTTCGCGCTGCGCAGCAAGGACGCGCAGGCGCCCATGCGGCTCCTGCAATCGGGCGCCAACGTCAACGCGATGATTCCCGGCGGCGCCTCGGTGGTCGAGGCGGCGGTGACGGTCGGCAACATTCCCTTTGCCATGCAGGCCGTGTCACACGGCGCCGACCTCAAGCATCGCGATCCCCAGGGCCGGCAGGTTATCCATATCGCCGCCGCGAGCGGTGATGCCGAGTTTGTGAAGCTGGTATTGGCCAAGGGCGGCGACGCCAATGCCCAGGCCTTGCCGCCGCCGCCGGTGGTCATAGAGGGCCGGCCCAAGCCTTTCCCCGCGCCCACATCGCCGCTGCAGTTCGCGGCTCGTGCCGGTTCTCCCCAAGCCATGAAGGTTCTGGTCGAGGCCGGCGCCAAGAAGGATTTCGTCGGACCTGACGGCATGACCCTGGCCATGGCCGCGGCGGGCAGCGGCAAGCTGGCGGCGATGCAGTATGCCTATGAACTGGATCCCAACCTCAAGGCGGTGGCACGCGGGGGGCGCAGCATCATGCATGTGGCGGTATCCAACCGGCAGGCGGACGAACCCGAAGCCGTGATCACCTTCCTGGCCGACAAGGGAGCCCAGCTGGACCCGCTGGATGAGCGCAAGTCCACACCGGGCGACGATCTCAACCGGGGCGGGGCGGAGAATATTCGGACCTTCTTCATCCAGTTGCTCCGCGACAAGGGCATTGTGAGCCTGGCGCACTAACGCGTGGTCAGCACGCTGGGCTGAACCCGCAGGAACACACCCGGCTCCGGCCGCACCGTCATCATCATGATGGGATGGGGCGAGGGCGCTCCTGGCGCAAATTCGAACTGTTGCAGCACTGTCGCCAAGATGATCTGGGCTTGCATCATGGCGAAATTGGCGGCGACGCAAACCCGCGGGCCGGCGCCGAACGGCAGATACTGATACTTGTTCATGCCCGCGCTGGCATCGGCGCCGAACCGGTCCGGGCGAAAGCGTTCCGGTTGGTCCCAGAGCAGTTCATGGCGATGCAGCGCCCAGATCGGCAGGAACAGGATTTCGCCGGGCAGGATGGTGCGGCCGCACAGCGTGTCTTTTTCCACCACGCTGCGGGCGAGCAAACCCACCGGCGGATACAGCCGCATGGCTTCCTCCAATATCTGCCGCACCAGTGGCATGTGAATAAGGTCATCGGGGCCGGCGGCGCGGCCCTGTAGTTGGTCACGCGCCTGCTGACGCGCCCGGTCCTGTTCAACGGGCGCATTGGCAAGCAGATAAAGCGCCCAAGCCAGCGCCAGCGCGGTGGTTTCGTGTCCCGCAACGATGAAGAACTGCATGTTGAAAATCAGATCTTCGGCGCTGAGCCGGTGGCCGGTTTCCGGGTCCTGCGCGCTGAGCATGCGCGCCAGGAGATCGTCTGCGGGCGGGCTGGCGTCCGCACGCCGCGCATCAATCGCTGCGGCCACCATGGCGTGCATGACCTGGACCGAGCGTGCCGCCAGCAGCCGGCCGGGGCGGGGGAACCATTCGGGCACCGCCAGAAAATCCAGCAAGGAGGCGCGGCCGGCGGTGCGGAAATATTCGGTGATGGCCTGGCCGAATGTGTCGCTGTCGAAATGCTCACGTCCTGACAGGGCGACGTCGCAGATTACGTCAAAGGTGGCGGTCAGCATCTCGGTGACCAGTTCAGCCTGGGCGCCGGATCTGGCCAGCCGCGCACAGGTGCGTTCCGCCGTGGCCGTCATGGCGGGGGCGAGGGCGAGAACATTGCGATGGGTAAAGACGGGCGCCACCGCCTGGCGCTGCCATTTCCAGTTGGGCCCTTCGGCATTGAACAGGCTTTCGCCGATCGCGGGGCGCAGCATCCGCTTCATGATTTCGGATTTGGGATAATTGGAATGATTGTCGAGCATCACCCGCTTCATGCCGGCCGGATCGGCCAGCATGTGCCAGCGCATTACCATCTCGCCCGAAACGATGGGCTGGCGATAGGAAAGCGCGGGAATGATCTCCAGCACATTGCGCCGGGCAACCATGGCCGTTTCAAGGCGGCTGAGTATCCGCCGGTGAACCGGAGCCCCTACAGGAATGAAATCGGTCGGCATTGTTCTCCTCTAACGCGTCTTAACAGGAACCGGGCGCAAACGTCATTTCCCGGTACGAAACAGACCATCCAGCTTGATGTGGGCCGGGAAAAGCTAATAGGCTCGACTGCGGCCTTCAGGTTAGGTGGGTATGAAGCGCAAATCGCTTTATAGCCGTGCGGGGCGACGGCGTGCTTCTTCAGAGCGTGCCCCCTATGCGGTTCCGCCGGACTGGGCGGGCAAAACCGATGCGCGGCCGCCGTTGCGGGTTCGCCTTTCCACCTGGTTTACAAAATTCAGCAAACGGCACGAACGCAGCCTGCCTGCGGCTGCCGCTGTTCTGGTGATGCTGTTACTGTTTGGTGGCTGGCAGGTTTTTAATCCCGCCGCCCGTCCCTTGAGTCAGTGGGATATCGACAATGCGGTGAAATACACCCTGTCGAACACCGATCCGCCGCCCGCCGAAACCATGATCGCCGCTGCTGTGGTGGGGCCGTCGGTGGTGCGGGTGGAAGGCTTCATGTCTCCGGAACGCGCCGCCGAGGAAGAGAAGGCCGAGCGCGCCGCGGCGAAGAAGGCCGGCGTGCCAAAACACCCGCCGGTGCAGGACGCCGACGCCAAGGAAAGCAAAGACGACAAGCCCGACGCCACCGGCAGCGGCGTGGTCATCAATAATGCTGGCGACATACTGACCAACCTGCATGTGATCCAGTCGACCGACCGCTGGGTGGTGACCTATTGGGATGGCAGCAAGGCCGATGCCAGGGTGGTGAATGTCCAGCCGGAAAATGACCTGGCGGTGATCCGCACCAAAGTCTTTCCCGACGATCTCAAGCCGGCGACGCTGGCGTCGACCGCCGGCCTTAATCCCGGCGACACGGTGGTGGCGGTCGGATTTCCTTTCGGCATCGGACCATCGGTATCCGCCGGCGTGGTTGGCGGCCTCAAGCGCTCCTTCGTCGATCCCAGCAAAAAGGGCGCCGGCAGCAGGTTGAGCAATCTGATCCAGTTCGACGCGGCGGCCAATCCCGGCAATTCGGGCGGGCCGCTGGTCAATCGTGACGGCGAGGTGGTCGGCATCGTGACCGCGATCGTCAATCCGTCGGGCCACAATGTCTTTGCCGGGGTGGGTTTTGCCGTGCCGATCGAAAATGCTGCCAGAGCCGTAGGGAACAATCCGCTTTAGAGAGGTACCATGAACGCGAACGGCACCCAGCCACGGCTGGAAAACCTTCTATACGAAGTGAAGAAGGTCGTGGTTGGCCAGGACCATTTCCTGGAGCGGGTGCTGGTTGCGCTGCTGGCGGGCGGCCATCTGCTGGTGGAAGGCGTACCGGGCCTGGCCAAGACCCTGACCGTCGCCACCCTGGCCAAGGCGATGCATGGCAGTTTCAAGCGCATCCAGTTCACCCCCGACCTTGTGCCGGCCGATCTGACCGGCACGCGCATCTTCAACCAGCGCAGCGGCGAATTCGTTACCATGCTGGGGCCGGTTTTCGCCAATCTGGTGCTGGCCGATGAAATCAACCGCGCACCCGCCAAGGTGCAAAGCGCGCTGCTGGAGGTGATGCAGGAGCGGCAAGTCACCATCGCGGGGGAAAGTTTCGCGGTGCCGACTCCCTTCATCGTGATGGCGACCCAGAATCCCATCGAAACCGAAGGCACCTATGCCCTGCCGGAAGCGCAGGTCGACCGCTTCATGATGAAGATCTTGATCGGCTATCCCAGCGAGGAAGAAGAGCTGGTGATCGTGCAGCGCGTCACCGGCGAGGCGGCCTTGGTGGGCGCGGTCACTTCAACCGATGCGCTGCTGGAGATGCAGGCGGCGGTGCGCAGGCTCTATGTCGATCCCTCGCTGATGATCTATGCCGTCCGGCTGGTATCGGCCACGCGTGCGCCTGAGAAATGCGGCCTGGGGGACTTTGGGCGGTTCATCCAGTATGGCGCATCGCCCCGCGCCTCCATCGCCATGATCGAAGCGGGACGGGCGCTGGCCTATCTGCGCGGGCGCGACTATGTGCTGCCCGCCGATGTGGTGGATGTGGCGTCGGATGTGCTGCGCCACCGGCTGGTGCCGTCCTATGAAGCCCTGTCCGAAGGCCTGACCTCGGACCAGATTGTCAGCCGCATCCTGCGCGCCGTCCCGCCCCCGATCCTGGAGACGTCGCGTGCCGCAAATCTCTGAAGGCATTCTCAAACGGCTGGACATGCCGGTGATGCGGCGGCTGGAAGGCCTGCTGCAGGGCAATTACAAAAGCGCGTCGCGCGGTGATGGACTGGATCTGGCCGATCTGCGCGAATACCAGTTCCATGATGATGTCCGGCGGATGGACTGGAATGCCACCGCGCGCCAGGGCATTCCCTATGTGCGCGAATATCTCGAGGACCGCGAAATCCCGGTCTGGCTGCTGCTGGACATGAGTCCCTCGATGCGGTTCGAAGGCGTCAGCGTCTCCAAGCATGCGGTGCTGACAGAATTCGCCACCCTGATCTGCCGTCTGATGCTGAGCCGCGGCAACCGGGCCGGGGCGATGATCTTCTCCGGCCGGGTGGACCGCACCATCCCGGCGCGGGGCGGCCGCCTGCAGCTGCTGCAGATACTGAACGCCATCAGCCAGCATCGCCCAACCCAGGCGGCCACCGACCTGAAACAGGTTTTGAGAGACGCCGGCCATGTGATCCGCCGCCGGTCACTGGTCTTTGTCGTGTCCGATTTCATCAGCGCGGAGGGCTGGGACAAATCCCTCACGACCCTGGCCATGCGCCACGATGTCGTGGCGGTACGGCTGGTCGATCCCCTGGAAATGCGCATGCCCGATCTGGGCTTTATGACCTTCCAGGATGCGGAATCCGGCGAGCAGCTGTTCGTGGACACAAACAGCCGCGCGTTTCAGGAGCGCTTCGCCGATCTTGCCGATGCGCGCGAAACCGCGCTGCGCGGCTTTTTCGAAAAAGCCGGGGTGGATGTGCTGGAGCTGGCGACGCAGGATGACGTAATGGATGCCTTGCTCCGCTTCGCCGACATGCGCAAGCAAAGCCAGCGCAGGTCGGCATGAAGGAATGGTTCGACATTGCCTGGTCGCGTGCCGGCGGGCTGATTCCCGGATTCTCGTTCCAGTGGCCAAGCCTGCTCTGGCTGCTGCTGCTGGTGCCGCTGATGATCGCGGCCTACATCTTCTTGCTGCGGCGGCGCCGCGCCGGTGCTTTTCAATACCCCAATCTGGCAATGGTGCGCGAAGCCGCTCAGGTGGCGAGTTGGCGCCGGCATATTCCCGTCGCCCTGATGCTGGCGGCCTTCACCTGTCTTCTGCTCGCCATGGCCCGCCCTTCGGCGGAGGTCCGCCTGCCGTCGAACGTCGCCACCGTGCTGCTGGCGATGGATGTTTCGGGCAGCATGCGGGCCACCGATGTCGACCCGTCCCGCATGGTGGCGGCATCAACGGCGGCCAAGGCCTATGTCAAGGATCAGCCCAAGGACGTGCGCATCGGCATTGTCGCCTTTGCCGCCACGGCGCTGCTGGTGCAGGCCCCCACCAACGATCATGCGGCGCTTACCGCCGCCATAGATCGGTTTGAGCTCCAGCGCGGCACGGCGGTGGGAAGCGGACTGCTGGTGGCGCTGTCCACCCTGTTTCCGCAGGAGCATTTTCCCATCAACCAGTTCAATTCCGGCAATTTCGGCAATTATGGCCGCTTTGGCGGGATGGACTTCCGCGACCGCTATGGCGGCGTAGCCTTGGGCGAACGCAGCCGCCGCACGCCGCCCAAGAAGCATGTCCCGGTCGAACCCGGCTCCTACAAGAATGCGGTGGTGATCCTTCTGACCGACGGGCAAACCAACGCCGGTTATGAGCCCTTGGAAGCGGCGCGCATCGCCAGCGAGTATGGGGTGCGGGTCTATACCGTCGGTTTCGGGACGCCACGCGGCAAGATTGTGGGCTTCAGCGGCTTTTCGATGCGGGCCCAGCTGGACGAGGACACGCTCAAGAAGATCGCGGACACGACCCGCGGCCGCTACTTCCACGCCAAGAGCGCCGAGGACCTCAAGGCGGTCTACAACGTGCTGTCGCGCCAGCTGGTCATGGAGACGCGGGAAATGGAAATCACCGCCTTTTTCGCCGCCCTGGCGGCGCTGCTGATGGCCGGCGCGGCCGGCCTTTCTCTCGCCTGGTTTCACCGCATATTATAGGCGTCAGTGAGGCACGGTCGGGCGATTCCCGGCCCCGATAGCCGCCCGAAAAGGTGGAGCGGGGCAGGGCTAGCCCTGCGCCGTGCCTGTGGCTTAGGATGAACGAAAATATGAGGATGGGGCCCATGAAGACCTTTGTAAAATCAGCATTATTTGTGACTTTGGCGGCAATTCCGGCCGCCGCCCAGGTGAATATGGGCGAGCAGAAGCCGGAAGCGGCGCTGCCCTTTACCCTGAACCAGGTGACCACTTTCAACCTGCCCTGGCGCATGGCCTTCCTGCCGGACGGTCGCATGCTGGTGACCGAAAAGGTCGGTCCCATCTGGCTGGTAACCGAAAAGGGCCTCAAGACCGCGGTGCTGAATGTCCCGGCCGCCCAATACAGCAACCAGAACGGCATGCTCGGCATCTATGTCTCGCCCAATTATGCCAGCGACCAGAGCGTCTATCTCACCTATTCCGAGCCGGGCACGATCGGCGGCATCGCGGGCTCCAGCCTGGCGCTGGCCAAGGCCAAGCTGGC
>JBBSKJ010000079.1:0-8696 GCA_038256475.1 Micropepsales bacterium
AAAGAAGAGGTCGCCGCCGCCAAGACCAAGGCGAACACGGCCGATCTGGAAGCGCGCGCCAGGGACGTTGAAGCGCCGCGCGGCTTCCTCGCCGCCCTGGACGAAAAGAAAGACAGCGGCGAATACGGGTTGATCGCCGAGATCAAGAAAGCCAGCCCCTCCAAGGGCCTGATCCGCGCCGATTTCGATCCGCCTGCCCTCGCCATGGCTTACGAGGAAGGCGGCGCGGCCTGCCTTTCCGTGCTGACCGACACCCCATCCTTCCAGGGCGCCCCCGAATTCCTGACCCAGGCCCGCGAAGCCACCCGCCTGCCCGTGTTGCGCAAGGATTTCATGCTCGAGCCCTATCAGGTGATCGAGGCGCGCAGCTGGGGCGCCGATTGCATCCTGATCATCATGGCGATGCTCGATGACGACCATGCCCGCAAGCTGCTGGACGAAGCGGCGCGCTGGGAGATGGACACGCTGGTGGAAGTGCATGACGAAGCCGAACTGGAACGCGCCATCGATCTGGATGCCAACCTGATCGGCATCAACAACCGCAACCTGAAAACCTTCGTCACCGACATGGGCGTGACCACCCGGCTGGCGCACCGGATTCCCAGCGACATCCATGTCGTGTCGGAAAGCGGTATTTCCGCCCCCGCCGATCTCAAGCGCCTGGCCCAGGCCAAGGTCACCACCGTGCTGGTGGGCGAAAGCCTGATGCGACAGAAGGATGTGCGCTCCGCCACAGCTTTGCTGCTCGGTAACGGCTTTCGGTGACGGATAAGGCGCCGCCCATTCGTAGGTCTGCCGGGATGCGCGGCACGCCCGGCAATGAGGCGCCCAAGCCGCCGCCCGCCCTGCCGGTGAAACCGCGCGCCCAGAGAAGCAATCAGACCAGCCATCAGGCCAGTCAGCCCACGCGCACACTTTCGTCGCGCTTCGCACAACCAAAAGTGTTGATGGGTGAAACCGATGCGCCAAAGCTGGCCAAGGGCGAAGCCATCCGGGCCGAGCGCGACGCTTTTCGCGTCTTCATGACCAAACATCATCTGCGGCCCACCGAGTGGGCCCGCGCCGCCGGCGTGGCGCCGGGGGAGATATTGGGTTTTCTCACCGGCCAGTCGCGCAGCATCGTGCCCGCGACTCTGGAAAAGCTGGCCGCCGTCGCCAAGGTTTCACCCGAGGATATCCTGAGCTGAAACAAAAACGGACAGCGAACCGGTGCTGTCGCTGAGCCCAATCCGTTGACGACAGGGGCAGAACTAAAGTAGAACGATTCGCATCGTACCGGCTTTGTTCGCGCGCTGGTCCTGGGAGAAATTCGATGCTGACCCGCAAGCAATATGAATTGCTGATGTTCATCCATGAACGGGTACGCGAAAGCGGCGTGCCGCCCTCCTTTGACGAAATGAAGGAGGCGCTGGACCTCAAATCCAAGTCCGGCATCCACCGCCTGATCACCGCCCTGGAAGAACGCGGCTTCCTGCGCCGCATGGAAAAGCGCGCCCGCGCGCTGGAAGTGCTGAAACTCCCCGACAACATGGCCGAGACCGTGCGTCCCGCCACCACCCGCAGCCAGGTCCAGCGCAGCGCCGCGGGCCGCCATGGCCGCACCGATATCCGCATGGCCGACAGCCGTTCGACCAGCCCACGCCGCAGTTACGGCGAAAACGGCGAAGGCGCCATCAATGTGCCGCTGGTCGGCCGCATCGCGGCGGGTACGCCGATCGAGGCGCTGCAGAACAAGATGAGCGACATTCCGGTGCCCGGCGGCATGCTGGGCAAGGGCAGCCATTACGCCCTCGAAGTCACCGGCGATTCCATGATCAATGCCGGCATCCTGGACGGCGACACCGTCATCATCCAGGAATCCGACACCGCCAACACTGGTGAAATCATCGTCGCGCTGGTGGACAATGAAGAAGCCACCCTCAAGCGCCTGCGCCGCCGCGGCGACTCCATCGCTCTCGAGGCCGCCAACCCCGCCTACGAAACGCGCCTTTATGGCGCCGACCGGGTCAAGGTACAGGGCAAGCTGGTCGGGCTGATCCGGCGATACTGAAAACTTTCCGCTATCCAAAACTTCTCCATGGCCGGGCTTGACCCGGCCATCCATCTGGATGGGCGGCTCAAGGCCGCCCATGGTGAGTGCGTGTTATTTCGCGGAGGTATCTGCCACCCACGGCCGGTCACCACGCCAAGCACGCACGCTGGTCGCCACAGGCGGCAAAGACAGGATGATGCTCCAGCCCTGACCGTCGGCGGCTTTCTTCTGGTCGATCACCACCGCCCGACCCTTGCATGGCCCCGTCGCTGCGCTAATCACCACAACCGCGCGGGCGCAATCTTCCGCCAACGCTTCCGGCCTCAGCCCGGCAGCGATCACCGGCGGACGGTTCACCACGCAGCCCAGGGCATCGCAGCGCAGACCCGGCATGCCGATGGCCTGCGCCGGCTCGCGGCTGTCGCCATCGCGCTTCAGCCATTCGCGTGCCACGAAATTGTTCCTGGGCTTGCGCAGGAAGTGGAGCAGCCCGTCCTCACCGCGCACCGCGATGGTGGCGGCGTCGCTTGCCACCAGAATGTCGGGCCTGGGCGCGAGAAAAGCCAGTATTACGCCGATCAGCATCGGGCCTGCGCCCCACCAGCGCCACTGCTTTCGCCAGATCGCCAGCCACAGCCCGCCCAGCGCAATCAGCACCAGGGCGGCGAGCGGCATGGCGCTGACCAGCGAGACCGCGCCGGGAAGCCCCGACACCCACCCACCCATCGCCACCATCACGCCGATGCCCTGCCCCATAAGCTCCAGCGGCAACTGTTCCAGCCCGAACGGCATCAGCAGAACGGAAAAGGCCGCCGCCGGCATGATCCAGAAGCCCATCACCGGCATGGCGATCAGGTTGCCCAGCACCGCGTAATGGGCGGCGCGCTCGAAATAGAACAGCGTAAAGGGCGCGGTGGCCAGGCTCGCCACCAGGCTGGTCAAAAGGATGCCGTGCACATAGCGATACAGCATCCCGCGCGGGTTCTGGCGTTCGCGGCTCTGTTCCCATTCCGCCACGGCCAGCAGCGCCGCCACCGCCGCGAACGACGTCTGAAAGCCCGCATCGATGATGACTTCGGGCCGCGCCAGCAACAGGATGGCAGCCGCCAGCGCCAGGCTGCGCATGGTCAGGGCCGGGCGGTCGAGCAGCACCGCCGTCATCATCGTGGCCAGCATGACAAAGGCGCGCACCGCCGGCGGCGCGGCGCCGCTGATCGCCAGATAGAAAGCCGAAGCCAGCAAGGCGGCCACCGCCGCCCATTTCTTGACCGGATAGCACAGGGCCACCGCCGGGATCGCCGCCAGCAGGGCGCGGACCAGCCAGAATATGCCGCCGCCCACCAAAGCCATGTGCAGACCCGAAATGGATAGCGCATGCGCCAGGCCGGCATCGCGCAAGGCCGCGTCATCTTCCGCAGCGATGCTGCCCCGCGTGCCGGTAATCAACGAAGCGGCGATGCCGCCCATGCTGCCCGGCAGGGCGGCATGAATCTTGGCGGTCATTCCCACCCGCAAGTCTTCCACGCCTTGCGACACGCCTTCCCACCAGCCCGGTTCGTAGGCGGGCGCAATGGCGCGCGCCCGGCCATAGGAAAATCCCGTGGCGCCGATGGAGTGGAAATACAGCCAGCGGCCAAAATCGCTGGCGCCGGGCGCCACCGGTGCGGACGGCGCATCCAGCGCCGCCGTCACACTGAGCCAGTTGCCGGGGCGAAACTCCGCACCATTCGGCACCATCACGCGTATCCGGCGCGGCGTCTGGCCCGGCGCAAAAGCGCCCGAGCGGACCTCGTCCAGCACCAGACGGGCGCCGCGTTCGCGGGGCTCGATGCTGACGATGCGGGCCGTCAGATGCGCCACCATGGCCTGGTTCAGAACCGGCGTCGCCACGCTCGCCTCGCGCAGTTTGGCCAGACCGAAGCCCAGCAGCAGCGCCGCCAGCAGCGATGCGACAATGCGGCCCCAGCCAAAGGCCGCAACGGCGATGGCGGCCAGCCCGGCAATCACCGCCAGCCAGCCGATCGCCACACCCGGTTCGACCGGCAGCGCGAAATAACAACCGGCCCCGGCCCCGAGGGCTACAGGCAGCCACAAGGGCCAGCGATCAGCCTCCTGCTGCCAAAACATTGAACCAGCTCCTTGTCCCCAGCGCCTCGCCCAAGCTCGGCGCGTTCGGCGCTCAGATCGGTCCACCGGACCGATCTGCCCTTGCGGGTCGCGCCTCACCTGTCTTAAAGCCTGCCCCCATGTCGCAAAAGCCCGTCCTGCGTTTCGCACCCTCGCCCACCGGCATGCTGCATATCGGCGGCGCCCGTACCGCCCTGTTCAACTGGCTCTATGCCCGCCACACCGGCGGCACCTTCCTGCTGCGGATCGAGGATACCGACCGCGAACGCTCCACCCCCGAAGCAGTGGCCGCGATCCTGAACGGCATGAAATGGATGGGCCTGGACTGGGATGGCGAAGCAGTCTTTCAATTTTCCCGTGCCGCCCGCCACCGCGAAGTGGCCGAGAAAATGCTGGCCGAGGGCAAGGCCTATCGCTGCTATGCCACCGCCGACGAGCTCACCGCCATGCGCGAAGAGCAGAAGGCCGCCGGCAAATCGATGCGCTATGACGGGCGCTGGCGCGACCGCACGCCCAATGCGGAAGAAGCCGCCAAGCCCTCGGTCGTTCGGCTCAAATCCCGGCAGGAGGGTGAAACCATCGTCCATGACCAGGTGCTGGGCGAGGTGCGCTTCGAGAACAGCCAGCTGGACGACATGGTGCTGCTCAGAAGCGACGGCACCCCGACCTATATGCTGGCCGTTGTGGTGGACGATGCCGACATGGGCATCACCCATGTGATCCGCGGCGCCGACCATCTCAACAATGCTGCCCGCCAGCTTCAGATCATCGCGGCGATGGGCGCAGCCGTTCCGGTCTATGGCCACCTGCCGCTGATCAACGGGCCGGACGGCGCCAAGCTGTCCAAGCGCCATGGGGCGCTGGCGGTGGAAGCTTACCGCGACATGGGCTACCTGCCCGAAACCATGCGCAATTACCTTTTGCGGCTGGGCTGGAGCCATGGCGATGACGAGATCATCCCCACCGCCCAGGCGATCGAATGGTTCAACCTGGAGTCCATCGGCAAGAGCGCCGCGCGGATGGATTACAAGAAACTGGACAATCTCAACGGCCATTACATCCGCGAAACCGCCAACGATCTGCTGGTGGCGGAGGTCGTGGCGTTCCTGGCCCGCGAAACCCCGCCGCGCATCCTGTCGCTGACCGCCCGCCACCGGCTGGAATCGGCCATGACCTCGTTGAAGGAGCGGGCCAAGACCCTGGTCGAACTTGTTCAGGGCGCGGAATTTCTCTTCACGGACGGTCCGCGCACCCTGGACGCCGCCGCCGACAAGCTGCTGACACCGGAAGGCCGCGCCGCCCTGGCCAAGGCCCTGCCCGCACTGGAAGCGACCGACTGGACCGGCCCCGCCCTGGAAACCGCCGCGCGAACCTTCGCGGAATCCACAGGCCTCAAGCTGGGCCAGGTTGCCCAGCCGCTGCGCGCCGCCCTGACCGGAAAAGCCTCTTCGCCGCCTCTGTTCGAGATGTTGGCACTGTTAGGCCGGGAAGAATCCTTAACCCGGCTAAGGGCTTACGCTGCTTAAGGAAATAGAGTGGTGCGGTGCCGCAAAATGGGTGACGGACCATAAAAAGCGTGGCTTTATTGCGGCGCAAGATAAGCCCGGCAGGACCCGGGCAAGGGGACCAGCATGAGAGAGAGCAAGATCAAGCCGGCGGGCAAGGCCAGCCTTAACTATGAAGGCAAGGACTATGAGTTGCCGGTTTTCGCCGGCACCCAGGGCCCCAATGTCGTGGACATCAGGAAGCTCTACGACCAGGCCGACATCTTCACCTACGACCCCGGCTTCACCTCGACCTCGTCGACCGAGTCCAACATCACCTTCATCGATGGCGACAAGGGCATCCTGCAATATCGCGGCTATTCCATCGGCGACCTGGCCGAACATTCCAGCTTCCTGGAAACCTGCTACCTGCTGCTCTATGGCGAACTGCCCAACAGCACCCAGATGGCCAAGTTCGACCATTCCATCACCCACCACACCATGGTGCATGAACAGCTGGCGAACTTCTTCCGCGGCTTCCGCCGCGACGCGCATCCGATGGCCACGATGGTCGGCGTGATCGGGGCCATGTCGGCCTTCTATCACGACAGCACCGACATCACCGATACCAAGCAGCGCGAAGTCGCCAGCCACCGGCTGGTCGCCAAGCTGCCGACCATCGCGGCGATGGCGTTCAAGTATCACGTCGGCCAGCCCTTCGTGTATCCGCTGAACAAGCTGGGCTATACCGAGAACTTCCTGCGCATGTGCTTCTCGGTCCCGGCCGAGGATTATGTGGTGAACCCGGTTCTGGCCAAGGCGCTGGACACCATCTTCATCCTGCATGCCGATCATGAGCAGAACGCCTCGACCTCGACCGTGCGTCTGGCGGGCTCGTCGGGCGCCAATCCGTTTGCCTGCATCGCGGCGGGCATCGCCTGCCTGTGGGGTCCGGCCCATGGCGGCGCCAATGAAGCGGCGCTGAAGATGCTGGAGGAAATCGGCACGGTCGATCGCATTCCCGAATTCGTCGCCAAGGCGAAGGACAAGAGCAGCGGCTTCCGCCTGATGGGCTTTGGCCACCGCGTCTACAAGAATTACGATCCGCGCGCCAAGGCGATGCAGGTCCAGGCCCATGCCGTGCTGGACGAGCTGGGCCTGCATGACGATCCCTTGCTGAAGGTGGCGATGGAACTGGAAAAGGTCGCGCTCAGCGATCCTTATTTCATTGAAAAAAAGCTCTATCCCAATATCGACTTCTATTCAGGCATCACGCTGAAGGCGCTGGGCTTCCCCACATCCATGTTCACCGTGCTGTTCGCCCTGGCCCGTACCGTGGGCTGGATCGCGCAGTGGAAGGAAATGCTGGAAGACCCGCACCAGAAGATCGGGCGTCCGCGCCAGATTTATACCGGGCCGACGGAACGAAATTACGTTCCGATGCCGAAAAGAAAATAGTCAGCGCTTTTCGACAAAGTCCAGAAGCACCCGAGCCGCCCTTAACGAGGGCGGCTCGTCGCCCTCGCCCAGCTTTTGCGCAAATGCATCCATCGCGGCGATTTGGGCGGCGCGGGCGTCCGGATCGCGCAGCAGTTGCGCCACCGCATCCGCCAGCACGTCCGGCGTGGCGGCGCCTTGCAGATATTCCGGCACCGCTTCGCGTTCCAGCAGGATGTTGATCAGGGTGAAGTGCTTGACCAGCATCATCCAGCGCGACAGGAAATAGGTCAGGCCCCCGACCTTGTACGCCACCACCATGGGGGTGCGCGAAAGCGCCAGTTCCGCCGTCACCGTGCCGGACGCCGCCAGCGCGATCGTCGCGGCATCGAAGGCGGCATATTTGTCGGCCTCGCCTTCCACGATGTGCAGCGGTGTCGCCCAGCCTTGCGTGGCGGCACGAACTTTGGTCGCGACATGCGGCACGGTCGGCAGCACTGTGACCAAGCCGGGGATACGCTTCGCCAACAAATCCACCGCCGCGCGAAAAGCAGGCAGGATGAATCGAATCTCGCTGGTGCGGCTTCCCGGCAGCAGCGCCAGCAACCGCGCCTCCGCCGCGATGCCAAGCCGCGCCCGCAGCGCCGCGCCGCCCGTCATGCGCGCGGCACGCTCCACCACCGGATGGCCAACGAACACGGCCTTCAAACCATATTTCTCAAAAAACGGCACTTCGAACGGGAACAGCGCCAGCACCAGGTCGAAATAACGCGCCATCGCCTTGGCGCGGTAGGCGCGGCTGGCCCAGACCTGAGGGGCGACATAGTCCACGGTGCGAATGGACGGATCGCGCCTCTTGATCGCGCGCGCCACGCGATGGGTGAAATCCGGGCTGTCGATCACCACCACCGCATCGGGCTTTGTCGCAATCGCGAAATCCACCGCCTGTTTCACCCGGCGCAGGATGGCGGGAATGGCGGGCACCACTTCGCGCAAGCCCATCACCGCGGTGGCGTCCAGCGGATAAAGGCTCTTCAAGCCTTCGCGCTCCATCGCCAAGCCACCGACTCCGGTGAAACGGATGCGGTCGCCGGCCAGCGCCTTCAGCCCCGCCATCAACTGCGCCCCCAGCGCGTCACCCGACGGCTCGCCGCATACCAGCATTAATTTGATTGCTTGCGCGTCGGCGCCGGTCGTCACGGCTTCACGCCGATGAGGAACAGGCCCAGCCGGTCGGCTTGCGCCGCCACGGCTGCCCTGTCCAGGATCAATGATCCGCCCGCTTCCAGCGCGATGCCGGCCAGATGCGCCGCGGCCGCGCGCTGCACCGTGGCGATGCCGACCACTGGCATGTCGGTGCGGCCGTCCTGGGTGGGCTTGAGGCCCTTGACCAGCACCCCGCGCGGCTTGCATTCGGTGCCGCGCAGGCTTTCGCGCAGGTCCGGGATGCGGGACAGCATGGCGTCGGTACCTTCGGCGGCTTCGACCGCAAGCGCCAGGCCGTCGCACACCACCGCGCCCTGTCCCACATCCAGCACGCCCAAGGCGCGCACGACTTTGAACGCGGCGGCAATATCGGCGCGGTGTTCGTCATTGGGTGCGTGGCGCCCCAACAC
>JBBSKJ010000080.1:0-8667 GCA_038256475.1 Micropepsales bacterium
ACCCGCATTGTGCTGAGCTTCCCCGCCAGTCGCATTCGCATTGGCCGCGGCGCGGCAGCTGCCTAGGCGGGCGTCAGATCCTTGGCGGCGCGCGCCGCATCTTCCTTTGCCCGGGTGCGTTCGATCAACTTCACGCAGAAGATCGAAACCTCGTAGAGCAGCACCAGTGGCACCGCCAGCGCCAGCATGGAAATCGCGTCGGGCGGGGTAAACACCGCCGCCACCGAGAACAGGCCCAGAATGGCGAAGCGGCGCATCTCGCGCAGGCCGTCGCTGGTGACGATCCCCACCTTGCCCAGAAGCGTCAGCAGCACCGGCAGCTGGAAGGTCAGCCCGAAGGCAAAGATCAGCGTCATCACCAGGCTCAGATATTCGCTGACCTTGGCTTGCAGCTCGATGCCGATGGCGCCGTCGGTGGTCGCCGTCTGGTAACCGGCGAAGAACATGATCGAGAAAGGCAGCATGATGAAATAGACGAAGCAGGCGCCCAGCGCGAACATGAAGGGCGTGGCGACCAGGAAGGGCCAGAAGGCGTTCTTCTCGTGCTTGTAGAGCCCCGGCGCCACGAAGATCCACAATTGCGCGGCGATGGCGGGAAAGCCCAGGCAGAGGCCGCCAAACATCCCGATCTTGACCTTGGTGAAAAACACCTCGGTCAGCGCCGTGTAAATCATGTGATCGTTTGACCTGCCCCTCAGCGCATCGTGCAGCGGGGCCGTCAGGATGTTGAAGATCTGCGTCGAGAAGGCGAAGCAGACGACAAAGCACAGGCCGAACGAGATCACGGCCCAGATCAGCCGTTTGCGCAACTCCAGCAGATGTTCCATCAGCGGCGCCTTGGTGGCGTCGAGAGCGGCTTCGTCTTCGGGGGAGGGCGAGATCACGAGAGGTCCATCAGGAGGCGGCCGGACGATCAGCCGGCGCGGCGGAGGTATCCGCCACTTCAAGCTCCGGGGCAGGAGCCGGCGCGGCGGCGGAGTCCGTCACTTCAAATTCACCGGCGCGCGGCTCGGGACCGCCTTCCAGGGCCGCGGAGGTTTCAGGCGGCATCTGGCTGGCGCTCTCCATCGCGGCGTTGACGGGATCGCTCACCGCGTTTTCAACGTCGGCCATGCTGTTCTGGAGATCGGAAACCGGATTGTTCTTTTTCAGCTCCTCGATTTCCTTGCGCAGCTCATCCAGTTCGGTCTGGCGCGCCATTTCATCGAAGCTCTTGCGGAATTCGCTCGCCATGGCGCGGGCCTTTCCCGCCCATTTGCCCACCATGTGCAGCAGCTTGGGCAAATCCTTGGGGCCCACCACCACCAATGCCACGACGAGCAGGACGATAATGTGTTGCGGGCTGAACAGTTCAAACATGAAAGACGCCCCCGCGCGATCCGGAAAAACGCAGGCCTATGAAAACGCGAGAATGAACCGAACCGCGCAATGAATGAATTTTCCGCGGATCAGACCGTGGTCGTGTCCTTGTCCTTGGCGTCGGCGTTGATCACCTTGGGGTCGTCTTTCTCGGCCAGGCCCTTTTTGAAGGACGTGATGCCCTTGCCGAAATCGCCCATCAGGTCGGAAATCTTGCCGCGACCGCCGAACAGCACCAAGGCGACCGCCGCCAGAATGGCGATATGGATCCAGCTGAACGCACCCATGAGACTACTCCTTAAGTCTTTGAAAGACTGAACGATTGGCTGCGCTCCCCGCCCAGGGCGCAGCCGCTGCCCCCTTTAAAGCCTTCCCGGGGCCGGGGCGCAAGGGCGGGTTCCCAATGCGGTTATTATTCGCAAGTGCAGCAAGCGGGTAGGTTTGAAGCGCACCAGGCTTTTGCGTGCCGCCTTCCCGGCCGCTCGCCCAAACTCGCGGCGTTCGCCGCTTTCGCAGGTCCACCGGACCTGCTCACGCTACGCGCCGCGGCTCACCCCACCAGGATTTCGCCCTTGCGGCCCAAGGCATCAGCCAGAACCCCCAGCCGCTTCTGCACCGGCTCGCCGGCAATGGCTTCGCGCCGGGCCGGCACCTCCAGAATGATCTTGGACGGTGTCATGCGCAGACGATACTGCGCCAGTTCGCCGGAGGCCGAAGCCGACAGCGAGAAGGCAAAGCGCCAGGCCAGGCCCAGCAGCAGCGCGCGCTTTTCATCGTCCTTGTCCAAAAGGCCCGCCAGGGCGAAGGCTTGCGGAAAATCCTCGTCACCCGAATAGCGGTGAAACACCGATGTCGCGATCAGCGCCCGCGCCCGGTGACTGGCGCCAGAAAAGGGCGCGGTCAGAACCTGGCTGAACGCGCCCAGCGCGCGGTCATCGGGATGCCGCCGCCAGCCCACATCCGAGAAATAGGCGGATGCCTCGCGTATCCGCGCCAGATCGCCCATTTCGCCTTCAAACAGCGGCGCGGTCCATCGGATCATCTCTTCGGCATGGGCGGGCACACGCGCCGCGCGGAGGTTTGCGGCGCGGGCGAATTCCACCAGCGGATCCTTGGCGCGTTCCTCTGAGCTGAGCCCCCGGAACAGCAAGCCCTCGCGCAGGCCATAGGCAGAAATCACCACATCCCGGATATCGCTTTGCTCCAGCAGCCGCTCCAGAACCACCGCGCCATAGGGCAGGCTTTCGGCGCGGCGCTTGGACACGACCTTGATCTTGCGCACGCTGTCTTTCGACAGGCCCGCCAGCAGCCGGCACAGACGCAAGGCCCGGCCGCGCGGAATGATGTAATGCTGCAGGACATGGAGCGGATAATTCTGCTCTTCCATGTCCACCCGGGCAAAACTGCGCCAGGCGCCGCCCACCGCGTAAAGCGCGGGCGCCGACAGACCGGGAATATTCTTCAGCCCCTTGTCCACGATATCGCGCGCCTTGTCGGGATCGCCCCTGGACTGATCCATCAGCCGCAAGGGACCGAACGGCAGGGTGACGGCGGCGCCGGTCTTGCCGCCCTTGACCGTCACCATGTCCAGGCTCCCGCCGCCCAGATCGGCGGCCAGCCCGTCGGCATCGGGAATGCCGGCGACCACGCCTTCGGCGGCGATGCGCGCTTCATCCTCGCCGGCCAGGACGCGGATCGGTCCGCCCCAGGCCTTTTCAGCCCGAGCGATGAACTCGGCGCCGTTGGCGGCGTCGCGGGCCGCCGCCGTCGCCACCGCCTCGCGGGTCTCCACATTCAGCCCGTCGGCGATGACCCGAAAGCGCGCCAAAGCCGCCAGCGCCGCGACGCAGCCCTCGGCATGCAGCCGCCCGGATGTGACCATGTCCCGCCCGATGGCGCAGATGGACTTTTCGTTCTGGAGGGTGGCGGCGACGCGGCTATGGGTTTCGTAGACCACCAGGCGCACGGAGTTGGAACCGATATCGACAATGGCGGCGGGTCCGCGCGCCTTGCCGGCGCCACGCGACACGGACGCGGCTTTCGGATCAGAAACCATCGACACCAGCGCTTAACTCCCGCGCTTGCGCGTATCCGAACTCTGGATTTTGAGCGCGCGGCCGCGGCCCGAAAGCGACGGATTGGTCATGAAATAGGTGTGCGCGGAGAAAGCATTTGCGTCCTCGGATTGAGAATCACGGACATAGCGCCCGTCCGGCTCCATATACCAGCTTTGCGCCTGGTCTTTCAGCTGCGCCACCATGATCTGGTCAAGGACTTGTTGATGGACCGTGGGGTTTTCTATCGGAACCAGCGTCTCCACCCGGCGGTCGAGGTTGCGCGGCATCCAGTCGGCCGAGGACACGAAAACCTTGGCGTCCTTGTGCGGCAGGCCATGGCCATTGCCGAAACAGATGATGCGGCCATGCTCCAGGAAGCGTCCGACAATGGATTTGACGCGGATATTCTCCGACAGGCCCGGCACGCCGGGCCGCAGGCAGCAAATGCCACGCACAATCAACTCGATCTTCACCCCGGCCTGGCTGGCGCGGTACAGCCCGTCGATCATCGCCGGATCCACGAGGCTGTTCAGCTTGACCCAGATCGCGGCGGGCCTGCCGGCGCGGGCATGCATGATTTCCTGCTGGATGGCTTCGACCAGCCGACCGCGCAAGCTGAAGGGTGACATTGAGAGCTTTTCCAGCCCCGTCGGCTCGGCATAGCCGGTGATGAAGTTGAAAACCTGCGCCGCGTCGCGCCCCAGCGCGGGATCGGAACTGAACAACGACAGGTCGGTATAGATGCGCGCGGTGTTGGGGTGGTAGTTGCCGGTGCCGAAGTGGCAATAGGTGCGAAGTATGCCGGACTCGCGGCGCACCACCAGGCTGATCTTGGCGTGGGTCTTCAGCGCAATGAAGCCATAGACAACCTGCACGCCGGCCCGTTCCAGGTCCCGCGCCCATTTGATGTTGGCGGCTTCGTCGAAGCGGGCCTTGAGCTCCACCAGGGCGGTGACCGACTTGCCGGCTTCCGCCGCTTCGATCAAAGCCGAGACGATGGGGCTGTCATGGCTGGTGCGATAGAGCGTCTGCTTGATCGCCACCACATCGGGATCGGCCGCGGCCTGGCGCAGGAACTGCACCACCGTGTCGAAGCTCTCAAAGGGGTGATGGACGATCAGGTCCTTTTCGCGGATGGCGGCGAAACAGTCGCCATGATGGTCGCGGATGCGTTCGGGGAAACGGGCGACATAGGGCTTGAACTGCAGGTCGGGCCGTTCGGGCAGGATCAGCTTGGACAGGTCCGACAGGCCCATCAGGTTTTCGACCGTGACGACCTCGGAATCGTCCAGATCGAGATGCTCGGCGATGAAATGGCGCAGCGGCCCCGGCATGGAGGCGCTGCACTTCATGTGGATCACGCTGCCGCGGCGGCGGCGCTTGAGCAGCGATTCAAACAGCAGCACCAGGTCTTCGGCTTCTTCCTCTATTTCCACATCGCTGTCGCGCAGGAGGCGGAACATGCCCCAGCCAGCCACGGCATGGCCGGGGAACAGCCGGTCGAAGAACAAGGCGATGACATGCTCCAGCGGAATGAAGCGCACGTCACGGGGCGAAGCGGGATTTTCGCTGTCCGGCAGGCGGATGAAACGTTTGAGCTGGGACGGCACCGGAATCAGCGCCGAAAAATCCTTGCCGTCGCGCTTGTTGGTCAGCTGGACGGCGATGGTGAAGCCCAGATTGGGAATGAAGGGGAACGGGTGCGCCGGATCGATCGCCAGCGGAGTCAGCACCGGGAAGATTTGCTCGGCGAACTGGGTCTTGAGATAGTCGCGGTCGCGGGGCGCGATTTCCTCGGCCGTTACCACCGCAATGCCTTCGCGCCGCATCTCGGCGTGCAATTCGGCCCAGATGCGCTGCTGGTCTGCGATCAGGGCGCGGGCGGTTTCATCCACCCTCGCCAGCTGCTCGGCAGGCATCATGCCGTCGGCGCTGGCTGTGGTGATACCCTCGCGCACCATGCCCATCAGGCCGGCCACGCGCACCATGTAGAATTCGTCCAGGTTCGAGGCGGAAATGGAAAGAAAGCGCAGCCGCTCAAACAAAGGATGGCGGCGATTCAGCGCCTCGTCGATGACGCGGCGGTTGAAAGCCAGCCAGCTCAGTTCGCGATTGAGAAAACGCTGCGGCGAGGCCGGGTCGAAAGACAGCGTCTCATGATGCTTGAGCGCCACCACATCCTCGGTCGAACCTTGGGACGCGTTGGGGGAATCCTCATTGGCCACGGCGAGGCTGGGGGTGGGACTGGTGGACATGGGCCCAGCCTACGCGGCAATCGGTGAAGATGTCATGACAAAATGGGTTAATGCGGTTCCGGGTCAGCCAGCAACCCCTTGATAAGACCAAGGTTTATCGGCTTTTTCGCGGCAAGCGCGGCGGCATCGGCGCGCGCCACGAAATCGCGGATGGCGCCCGGCGACCGCTCCAGGGTGGTGATCATGTGGCTGATGACGCTTTCGGGAACCTGGAGCTGGCGGTCGGCGAACAGCTTCACCGCCAGGCCCATCAGCAGGGCATCATTGGGCGCCCACAGATCGAAGGCCAGAAGAGCGCGGCTGCGCGACACCAGATCGGGCATGGCCATCTGAAACTTGCTGGGCCAGGCGGCGGGCGAAACCTGCGATGTCAGAAGCAGCGGCGTGCCGCGTTCCAAAAGCGCAAACAGCGGCGCTTCGGGCACGCCGGCCGCGACATTCTCCACCACCAGCGGGCCGGTCGGAACAGTGGCGTTCAGCGCCATGGCCTCGATCACCCCGGCCCCGACGCGCTGCGCCCACACGGCCGCCAGATGCGACTTGCCGCTGGCGGGCGGACCAACCAGCGCGGCGGCGGGCGCCGGCCACTCCTTGAAGGAATCGATGAAGGCGACGGCGCGCTCATTGCCGGGTGCGACGATGAAATCGCTGCGACCCTGGGCGCTGCGCGTCTCCAGCGGCAGTGCGAGCTGGGTCACGGAGATTTCTTCTCCGCCATGGCGCCGCGTAGAAACGCCCCGGCATAAGCGGCGGCCGAGCTGATGGTGACAAGCCCGGTGAGCCAGGCCGCCATGTTTGAGATGCCGGGGGCTTCGATTTCCAGCGCCAGCAGCAGAAGCATGGTCAGGATATAAAGCACCTGCACCACGGTGGAGATCTTGCCGATCAGCAGCGGCTCGCTTCGCTGCGGCAGGCCAAGGTGATTTATCAGCAGCCAGCCCGCGGCGATGGCGGCATCACGCGCCACCACCAGCGCCAGCAGCCATACCGGCGTCGCGCCCACAAGGTAGAGCGCGGTGAGGGAGAACAGCATCAGCATCTTGTCGGCCACCGGGTCCAGCCAGGCGCCAAACCGCGACATGAATCCCCAGCGCCGGGCGACATAGCCGTCGAGTCCGTCGCTGGCGCCGGCCAGCGCGAAGACGATAAGCGCCGCTGTGTCGTGATCGTGCAGGATCAGCCAGGCGGCAAAGGGCGCCGCCAGGAGCCGCAGCCCCGACAGCATATTGGGGATATGCCGGATCACCCCCGGCCCCTACTGGCCGGTGCGGGCCAGTGTCCACTGCCCGCCCCGGTTGGTGAGTGAAAGACCTGCGCCGGCGAATGCCTCGCGCAGTTGTTCGGTGCCGCCGACATAGCTGAGGTTTACCCGGGCATAACCGACCGTCATCGCCGTCACCGTCGTGCCGGTCACGGTGCTGATGCCCGCCAGCTGGGTCTGCAGTTCGCTCCATTGCGCCAGCGAGGCAATGCGCACATCAGCCGTCAGCCGGCCGCGCTGGCTGAAGTCCACCGCGCTGCGCGTCTTCCACATATCCTCGATGGTGCGCACGGCCGCCTGCGCCGCGGCGGGATAGGTGGTGCTCAAGGTCTGCACCATGGGCACATCGACACTGACACGGGCCGGTGTTTCGCCCAGACCCAGGCGACGGATATTCACCGTCATCTTGCCATTGGCATAGGCCGCCTGGACCAGCGCCACCTCGGTGACCCGGTGGCGCGATGCGACGGCGGCGACGTCGTTATAACTGGCCGTTTCGAAATTCAGTCCCGCGAGTTCGGCGTCGCTCTCGGCGCCCGATACGGTAAAGGGCACGGTGCTGTCGCGGAAGGCCGGCACGGCGAGCGCGCTTGCCCAGGGACCACGGCCGACATTCGGCGACATGGGAACCACCAGGATGGGCCGCGCCGGGGTGCGGGCGAACGCAATGTTGGCGGCGCGCAGGGTCTGGGCCACCGCGTTGGGATTGAAAATGTAAGTGACGTCCGCGACGTAGCGGGTGGTGGAGCGGCGCTCGTTGGCGATGGTGTAGCCGCGGCTCATCCGCTGCAACGCCGCAGCATCCAGCGGCGGCTGGCGGCCCCAATCGGCCTGGCGCGTGAGACGGCGATAGAGAATCTGGAAGGCGCGGCCGCGGCCCTGGGTGATGGCGGCATTCAGTGCCTCGGTCGAAGAAGCGCCGCCGGCATCCACAGGCACATTGGGCACGGTGTAGAGCGCATCCTGTGCCCGCGCGGGAAGGGCAAAAAAAGCCGCTGCGAACAAGGCGGCGGAAAACAGAATGCGAAAACGCGGATGCATGGGACGCCTGTGATATTTGGCGCGACTATACTGGCCGGGCCGGGCGGGCGAAAGCATCTAACTCCGTGCCAAAACAGGCAAAATTAGGACCATACGCACCGCCTGTGCGTGTTCCGCCCCCTCGTCTTGCGCCTGCCCCGGCGGCTATTTAAACGAAGGCCATGCCTTACCCTGACAATGGCCTGACTTATAAAGACGCGGGCGTGGATATCGACGCCGGCGAAGCGCTGGTCACGCGCATCGGCCCGGCCGCCAAGGCGACCCGCCGGCGCGGCGCCGACGCCGATCTGGGCGGGTTTGGCGGGCTGTTCGACCTCAAGGCGGCCGGTTTCAAGGACCCGATTCTGGTGTCCGGCACCGACGGCGTCGGCACCAAGCTCAAGCTGGCCATCGATACACGGCGCTTTGCGGATATCGGCCAGGACCTGGTCGCCATGTGCGTCAACGATATCGTGGTGCAGGGCGCCGAGCCGCTTTTCTTCCTGGATTATTACGCCACCGGCAAGCTGGAGGTGGAATCCGCCGCCACCGTGGTCGAAGGAATCGCGCGCGCCTGCAAGGAATCGGGCTGCGCCCTGATCGGCGGCGAGACGGCGGAAATGCCCGGCCTTTACGCCAAGGGCGATTTCGATCTCGCCGGCTTCGCGGTGGGCGCGGTGGAACGGGGCGACATCCTGCCCAAGCTGGGAACCAT
>JBBSKJ010000081.1:0-8630 GCA_038256475.1 Micropepsales bacterium
AGAAGCCGGGGTGGGGGCAAAACAGGGCCCCAAGGGGATAAACCCCTGCCCCAATGGCGGAAAAAGGGCGGAAATGCTAACGCCAGACCATGCGGATCTATCTGATCAACCTGGCCCGCCGCGCCGACCGGCTGGCCGCCATGAGAAGTGAAGCCGGAGCCCTCGCCTTGACCCGGGTCGAGGCCCTGGATGCCGCCAGCACGGATGCACCCAGCATCGAGCGCTGGTTTGCACCCAGCGGTCCCCTGGGCGAAATCCCGCGCGGCGACAAATGCTGTCTTCTGTCCCACCGCAGCGCCTGGGAGATGTTCGTAGCCTCGGGCGATGCCCATGCCGTGTTCCTGGAAGACGATGTGCGGCTGTCGCCTTGCGCGGCGGCGCTGCTGACCAGCGACAACTGGATTCCGGCATCGGTGCAGGTGGTGAAGCTGGAGCATTATGGCCCGCCCGGCCAGCGCGTGCTGCTGAAGGATTTGCGCCGGGTGGGTGAAGACTTCACCCTGGGCCGGATGCTGTCGCGCCATACCGGGGCGGCCGCCTATATCCTGTCACGCGGCGCGGCACAGGCCCTGTTGGGCGAGACGCGCTTCAACCTGCCGGTGGATCACCTGCTGTTCAACCCTAACAATTCGTCGCTGTTCGCGTCGCTGGCGCCCTGGCAGTTGGTGCCGGCGATCGCGCGGCAGAAGGAGTTCGTCGGGGAGAAATCCGATATCGACGGCACCCGCGCCGGGCTTCGCCGCTGGAGCCTGCGTTACGTCCGGCGTGAACTGGTGCGCTTTGGCTATGACCTCAGATTGCTGCCGATGCAGTTCATGGCGCTGCGGCGCGGCGCGAAGTTCGTGGCGGTTCGGTCCGCCGACTGATCAGCGCGGCGGCGGGGTGTAGCCGTCCTGCGCCATGTTGCTGAAGCGGGTATACATGCCCTCGAACACCAGGTCGATGTTGCGGGTGGCGCCGTGACGATGCTTTTCCACCAGCACTTCGGCGCGGTTGGTGGCGCGTTCCAGCTTCTCCATCCACTTGGCATGTTCGGCGCTGCCCGGCTCGGGCTCGCGTGACTTGAGGTAATATTCCTCGCGATAGACGAACATCACCACGTCGGCATCCTGTTCGATGGAGCCCGATTCGCGAAGGTCCGACAGCACCGGGCGCTTGTCGTCGCGCGCATCGACGCCGCGCGACAGCTGCGACAGCGCCAGCACCGGCACGTTCAGTTCCTTGGCCAGGGTCTTGAGGCCCTTGGTGACTTCGGTGATTTCCTGCACCCGGTTTTCGTGGCGGCGCGACGGCTCCACCAGCTGAAGGTAATCGATGATGATCAGCCCGATATTCTTTTCACGCTTGAGGCGGCGGGCGCGGGCCGCGATCTGGGCGATGGAGATGCCGCCGCTATCGTCGATATAGAGCGGCAGGGAAGACAAATCCTGCATGGTGAGAACGAACTTCTCCCATTCGCTTTCGCTGAACTTGCCATTGCGGATTTTCCACATTTCCAGCTCGGCCTGCTCGGAGAGAATACGCGCCGAGAGCTGCTGCGCAGCCATTTCCAGAGAGAAGAACAGCACCGGCGCACCGCTGGGGAATTCCGCGCCCGATTCCAGGTCGCGCATATATTGCTGCGCCGCATGGAACGCCATATTGGTGCCCAGCGCCGTCTTGCCCATGCCGGGGCGCCCGGCGAGGATCAGAAGGTCGCTCGGCTGAAGGCCGCCCAGCAGGCTGTCGATATCGGTGAAGCCGCTGGTGATGCCCGAAATACGGCCGCCGCGGGCATGGGCTTTTTCCGCCGATTCCACCGCCTTGCGCAGCGCCTCGTGGAAATCGAGGGCCCCTTCGCCATACTTGTTGGTCTCGGCCACCGCATAGAGCGCCTTTTCGGCCTCGGCGATCTGGTCCCTGGAGGTCTTTTCGGTCGGGGCGTCATAGGCGGTGTTGACGATGTCCTCGCCGATGCGGATCAGGCTGCGACGCACATACAGGTCGGCCAGGATGCCGGCATAATCCTTGACGTTGGGAATGGCCGGCGCGGCACCGCGCATGGCTTCGAAATAGGCCTGGCCGCCGGTCTCGATCACGCCCGGATCGGACTTCATGGTGGCATGCAGGGTCAGCGGCGTGACCACCACACCGCCGCGTTCGATCATCTGCGACATGGTCTCGAAGATGCGGGCATGCAGCGGATCGTAGAAATGCTCGGGCTTGACCAGGGCGCTAGCACGCTCCATCGCCCGGTTGTCGGCCAGGATGGCGCCCAGCAGAGCCTGCTCGACGTCAATGTCGTAAGGGACGTGACGGTAGGCTTCCTGTTCCATCTGTCCTTCAAAAGCTCTGCCGCGGGGCGAGCAATCAACCGTTCGAGAGGCGGTGGTTCAAGCGGTTCGGCCAACTGCTAACAGGCACGGCAGGAACAGCTTTCAAACGCCGCTATACCTAGTATCGCAATCGGCGCACACCGCTACGCCGCAGTTTTTCCGCATTCGCGCCCGTCCGCAAGACTATAAAAAGTTGCATGACCCATCCGCTGGATCGCCCGGTCTGGAATGCCCTCACCAGCCGCCAGGCGCATCTGGCGCAAGGCGATGCCCGCGCGCTGCGCATCAACGCCGATTATGGTCTGTTTGCCGCCAGCCGCGATCTGACGGAGGAAAATCTTGCGGCGCTGGCTGCGTTGATCCCGGCAGGTGGCGCAATCGGGTTGGCGGAGACCATGCCGGTCCCGCCGCCGCCCGGCACCGTGCTGGCGCTGCAGATAGGCTGCCAGCAGATGGTGGCCGAGCGGCCGGCAACGCCGCGCGTGGATTTCGACGCGGCGGCGCTGGGCGATGCCGATGCCCACGACATGCTGGCGTTGGCGACGCTGACCGAGCCCGGCCCCTTTCTTCGCCGTACCCACCAACTGGGCGATTTCGTCGGGGTGCGCGTGAACGGAGAACTGGTGGCTATGGCGGGTGAGCGGCTGAAGCTGCCCGGCCTGACCGAAGTGAGCGCCGTCTGCACCCATCCGGATCATCGCGGCAAGGGTTATGCCGGCGGGCTGATGGGGCTTGTTGCCCGGCGCATCCAGCAGCGCGGCGAAACGCCATTCCTGCACGTGTTTTCGGAGAATAAAAGCGCCATCACGCTTTATGAACGACTGGGCTTCCGCATCCGCAGCCCGATCACTGTCACCGTGCTGGAACGGGCGCCCTAGCCGTAATCGGTTTCGCGGAACGCCGGCGTCTGTTCGGCGCGCGCCGATAATGCGGCCAGCCGGGGGAAATCGGCAACCGGCACGATATCAGGCAGCATCTGCGTGATGAAGCGCCAGCCGATCGCGGTGGTGATTTCCGGCTGCATCACAGCATCGCCCGCGAACCAGCCGTCAGAGACTTCGCCTTCCAGTTCGCGCAACGCCGCCAGCATTTGTCCACCGACACGGTCCATCCAGGGCTGATGCCGCTTTTCCGCCGGGCGCTGGTTACGTTCATAGACGATGGAGACGCCCTTATCGCAGGCCGCCAGCGCCAGACCGATTCGGCGCAGCGCCCGGGGGCGCGCCGCCGTCTCGGCGGGCATCAGGCTGCGGCCCGCAACATGCTCGACATGCGAAAGGATCAGGGTGGAATCCATCAGCACGGTGCCGTCATCGGTGACAAAGGTGGGCGCCTTGACCACCGGATTGATGGCGCTGAACTGTTCGAAATTGCGGAACACGGACAAGAGTTCGTGTTCGAATGGCAATCCCAGCACCTTCAGCGACACCGCCACGCGGCGGACATAGGGCGAGTCCAGCCTTCCGATCAGACGCATGAGAATCTCCTTCCTAAAGCGCGGCGATGATCGCCTGCGCCGCTGCCGGGTTGCGCTCCTTCGCGCCGCTGATCACGAACAGGAAAACGTCGCGTTTCTTCTTGGCTGCGGCAGGCGCCAGCAGCGGCAATTTTGGAGAGTCACCTTTGGCCCAGTCATTTGCGCGCTCGGCCCATTTGGTCAGCGCAACCTTGGGATAACCCAGCTTTTCCTTCGCGTTGGTTCCCATGATGCGGGCATAGACGAAATCCGCCGTGGTGTCGGCGATTAGGGGAAATTCGCTGTCGGCGCCGAACACGATCGCCACCCCGTGGCTGCGGCACAGGGCGATAAACGCCGCATCCTTAAAACTGTCATGGCGCACTTCCACGGCATGGCGGATCGCCAGCCCGTTCACCGTCTTCGGCAGCAGCTTCAGGAAAACTTCAAAGTCGGCGGCGTCGAATTTCTTGGTGGGCATGAACTGCCAGTTGACCGGCCCCAGTCTGTCCTTCAGCTCGGTGACGCCGCTGTCGAAAAAACGGGCGATGGAATCCCCGGCCTCGGCCAGCACCCGCCGGTTGGTGGCAAAGCGCGGCCCCTTGAGCGCGAAGACGAAACCGTCCGGCGTCTCGTCATGCCATTTGCGGAAGCTTTCCGGCTTTTGCGAGCCGTAATAGGTGCCGTTGACCTCGATGGCGGTCAGATGGGTGCTGGCATATTCCAGCTCGCGCTTCTGCGGCAAGCCTTTGGGATAAAAATTATCCCGCCAGTCCGGATAGACCCAGCCGCCGACACCGACATATATGCTCATGCGCCCATCAACGCATGAGCATTTCTTTCCTGCAAGACCGGTCCGGCGCTTCGCTTGTGCTCAGCGCGCCCAAATCTCAATTCGTCCACCGGACCAAATTGCCGGCGCTACTGCGCCGTCGATTTGGGCCCAACAAACGCCCAGGTGACACCGAACGGGTCCTGGCACTGGGCATAGCGGTCGCCCCAGAACATGTCGCTGGGCGGCATGTTGCCGGTGCAGCCGGCTTTCACGGCGCGGTCGAACCAGCTGTCCACGTCCGCCACCGGGAACATCAGGCTGAAGCCCTTGGCCGGTTCATAGCCGCAACCATGTTCGGGATAGGGATCGCTGAGCATCACCGAACCGTCATTGATATAGAGATGAACGTGCATGGTGCGGCCCTGTTCGTCGGGCGGGTACTTGTGCGCCTGGGTGGCGCCAAATGCCTTCTGGTAGAATTCGGAGGCCTTTTGCGCGCCTTCGACGCACAGATAGGCGACCACGCCGCCTTTGACGGGAATTTTGGGTTGTTCCATGAAAAATCTCCTTGTTTATGACCCAAGGACGGTGGTGGGGCCCCCGGCCCGACAGGGGATCAAACTTTTTCTTCCGACTCTTTCAAAAGCCGGTCCAGATGCTGGCGGATATGGGCGGCTTCCGCCGTGCTGCCCGCCAGCGCGATGGCGCGGTCAAAGGCGGTGCGCGCCTCCTTGGCGCGGCCCAGCTGCAACAAAAACGCGCCGCGCGCCCCGAAATAATGGAAATAGCCGGCCAGCTTTTCCTCCAGCGGGTCGATCATGTCCAAGCCCGCCTGGGGCCCGTGCAGCTTGGCCACCGCCACGGCGCGGTTCAGCGTAATCACCGGCGAAGGCTGCATGCGTTCCAGCGCCAGATAGAGGCCGTCAATTCCCGCCCAGTCGGTCTGGGCGGCAGTTGCCGCGCGGGCATGGGTGGCGGCGATGGCCGCCTGCACCTGATAGGGGCCGGGGCGGTTGTTGCGCATCGCCTTGTCCATCAGCGCCAGGCCTTCGCTGATCAGCTTGGGGTCCCACAGGCTGCGATCCTGGTCTTCCAGCAGCACGGCCTCGCCATTGGCATCAAACCGCGCCGGCAGCCGCGCCTGCTGCAACAGCATCAGCGCCGCGAGGCCCATGATCTCCGGCTCGGTTCGGAACAGGCGCAGCAGCAGCCGCGCCAGGCGGATGGCTTCGTCGCACAGGGGCGCCCGCGCCGGATCATTGCCCGCGCTATAACCTTCGTTGAACAGCAGATAGATCATCGCCGCCACCGCCGCGACCCGCTCAGACCGTTCCACCGCGCCCGGCGTCTCGAACGGCACCTCGGCCTTGGCAACACGGGCCTTGGCGCGGGTGATGCGTTGTTCCATTGCCGCTTCACTGACCAGAAAGGCCCGGGCGATCTGCGGCACGGTGAGGCCGGAAACGATGCGCAGCGCCAGCGCGATCTGCTGCGTCGCCGGCAAATCGGGATGGCAGCAAATAAAGAGAAGCCGCAAAACGTCATCCCGGTATTGCGAACCATCCAGCCGTTCGGCCAGTGGGGTCTCGACATCGTCCAGATCGGAGATCTCGTCATCCGGCGGCAGGGCGGTGTTGCGCGATTGCTTGCGCACCCCGTCCAGCGCCGCATTGCGTCCCACCAGAATAAGCCAGGCGGTGGGATCGCGCGGCGGCCCGTTCTGCGGCCAGTTCTTCAGGGCGCGCAGGCAGGCGTCCTGAAAGGCTTCCTCGGCCCGGTCCATGTCGCGGAAATAGCGCAACAGCGCGCCGACCGCCTGGGGGCGGGCCGAGGTCAAGGCGCCATGGATCCAGGCCATGTCTGTCATTAGTAGAATTTCACCATTTCGGTGGGCGCATTGGGCCGGGCTTCGGGCACATAGAGCGCGATGGGGCGGATTTCATAAACGCTGGTGGGATTGGCGTCGGAAAGCTCGCGCGCCACATCCAGCGCGGCGTCGAGATTTTCCACGTCGATCACGTAAAAGCCCAGCAGCTGTTCCTTGGTCTCGGCGAAGGGCCCGTCGATCACCAGATTGCCGCCCCGCAAGGTGGTGGCGGCGGTGGTGGGCAACAGGCGCAGGGCGGGGCCCAGCTTGCCTTCCTTGATCAGCCGTTCGTGGACAACATTCAGGCGGTTCATCACCGCCTCGTCTTCTTCCTTGCTCCAGGACCAGACGACATCTTCCTTGTTGTAGCAAAGCAGGGTGTAAAGCATGGGGCTCCTTGATTTTCCTATAGGACGGGGGAGTATGGCCCGGCCCGACATGTCTGTGAAAAATAAATCGCGAATTGCTGTCGGGTCTGCCCCCTTTTCGCCGTCCTTGGGTCAGACGCTGCGATATTGGAGGCCATTATGACCATCTCACCCTTTCTGTGGTTCGACACCCAAGACGCGGCCGCCTGATGCGCAAACTGGGCGTGTTCGAGAGTATCTCGCTGGACGGCTATTTCACCGACGCGCTGGGCGACATGCACTGGGCCCATGAGGGCGCACACGATCCCGAATTCACCCAGTTCACCAACAGCAATGCCAATAGCGGCGGGGCGCTGCTGTTCGGCCGCGTCACCTATGAGATGATGGCGGGCTTTTGGACGACCGACGCCGCCCATCAGGCGATGCCCGAGGTGGCAAAACAGATGAACGACCTGCCCAAATATGTCCTGTCGAACACGCTGCAGAAAGTTGACTGGAACAACAGCACGGTGCTGGTGGGCGAGCCGGCGGCCGAAGTGCGGCGCCTGAAAAAGGAAAGCGGCGGCGACATCACCATCCTGGGCAGCGGCACCATCGTCACACAGTTGGCGCAGGCCCGGCTGATCGACAGCTATGCTTTTGTGGTATGTCCGGTGATCCTGGGCCGGGGCCGCACCCTGTTCGACGGCGTCAAGGAACGCCAGGCCCTGAAGCTGGAGCAATCGCGCAGCTTCAAGAACGGCAAGACATTTTTGAGCTACACAATCGCCTAGGCCGCTCTGTTTCTCACCCTTCGACAAGCTCAGGGTGAGGACACCCCTCATGCTGAGCTTGCCGAAGCATGAGGCTTGCGACCAGGCGGGGCGCTAACCGAACAGTTTCTTGTATTCGTCCGGCTTGAAACCGACGGTCAGCTTGCCCTTCGCCTCCAGCACGGGGCGCTTGATCATCGAGGGCTGGGCCAGCATCAGCGCGATGGCTTTCTTCTCGGTGATGCCTTCCTTGTCGGCGTCAGGCAGCTTCCTGAAGGTGGTGCCGGCGCGATTGAGCAGCACTTCCCAGCCGACTTTCTTCACCCAGCCTTCCAAGGTCGCCTTGTCGATGCCGGCCTTCTTGTAGTCATGGAAGCTGTAGGCGACCTTCCTGGAATCCAGCCAAGTCCAGGCCTTTTTCATCGTGTCGCAATTCTTGATGCCGTAGAGGGTTGTCATAGCTTTGGGCCGCGTCTCACAGTTTGAACGCAGGATATGGGAGGCGCGCGCCGGGCGGAAGGCGCTATTCTTTGTCCATGACGCGATATCAAGACTGGACCCGCATTGCCGCCGAACTGGACGAACAGGGCTGGGCCGTGCTGCCCGGGCTGATGCCTGACACCGCCTGCGAGGAGGTTGCGGCATTGTATGACCGCGATCCGCTGTTCCGCAGCACCGTGGTGATGGCGCGGCACAGCTTTGGGCGGGGCGAATACCGCTATTTTGCCTATCCCCTGCCGCCCACGATCGCCGATTTGCGCCTGGCGCTTTATCCCCGACTCGTCCCCATCGCCAACCGCTGGCAGGAACGCATGGGGCTGGAGACGCGCTTTCCGGACACCCATGCGGACTTCATCGACCGCTGCCATGCGGCGGGCCAGACGCGGCCCACCCCGCTGCTGCTGCGCTATGGTCCCGGCGATTACAATTGCCTGCACCAGGATCTGTATGGCGAGCAGGTTTTTCCCCTGCAGATGGCGGTGCTGCTGTCGCAGCCGCAGCGCGATTTCACCGGCGGCGAGTTCGTGCTGACCGAACAGCCGCCGCGGATGCAGTCACGCCCCGCCGTGGTGCCACTGGCGAAGGGCGATGGCTTG
>JBBSKJ010000082.1:0-8513 GCA_038256475.1 Micropepsales bacterium
AGCCATCTGGGCGACTTTATCCAGGACCCCAATGTGGTGCTGCCGATCGATGCCGCCATCCAGGCCAACCTGCGCGAAACCACCACCCGCGTGCTGGCGACCCTGACGCCGCGCGAGGAACGCGTGCTGCGCATGCGCTTTGGCATCGGCATGAACACCGATCACACGCTGGAAGAAGTCGGCCAGCAGTTCAGCGTCACCCGCGAGCGTATCCGCCAGATCGAGGCCAAGGCGCTGCGCAAGCTCAAGCACCCGTCGCGGTCGCGCAAGTTGCGGTCGTTCCTGGACAACTGATGATTCTCACGCTGCTCAAAGGCAAGATTCACCGCGCCAAGGTGACCCAGTGCGACCTTCATTATGAAGGCTCCATCAGCGTGGATAGCGCGCTGCTGGAACGCGCCGGCATCCTGCCGCATGAGCAGGTCGATGTGCTGAACATCAACAACGGCACCCGCTTTACGACCTATGCCATCCCCGCGCCTGCCGGTTCGGGCGTGATCGGCATCAACGGCGCCGCGGCCCGCCTCGTCCAGAAGGACGATCTGGTGATCATCATCGCCTATGCCCGCATGGAAGAGGCAGAGGCCAAAAGCTGGCAGCCGCGTATCGTGCTGGTGGACAGCGCCAATCGCCCGATGGCGCCCAATCTTCGTATCCTGGAAACCTGAGAGAAAACGTAACGCATGGCCGGCTTTAAAGAGACAAAGTATAACGATCGCATGGATACGGCCGCCAAGGCGCGCGCCGAAATGCTGGCCAAGTCCAAGACCCGGGCGGAAGCCGCCAAGGTCAATTTCGAATCCAAGACCGAGGAACGCAAGAAGATCGCCGCCGCGCGCGAGGAACGCGCCGCCAAGCGCGCTGAGGAAAAGCGTCTGGCTGCCATTGCCGCCGAAAAGCACCGCAAGGAAGAAGAAGAACGCCGCAAGCAGGCCGAGATAGAGGCCAAGGCGCAGATCGAGCGCGAGCATGTCGAGCGCGTCGCCGCCATGGAAGCCTTGGAAGTCGAACAGAAGGCCAAGCGCGACGCGCGTTATGCCGCCCGCAAGGCCCAAAAGAAAAAAGGCCGCTAGTCGGCGCGGGCCTCCTCACGCCGAAGTTCCCTGTTCCCATCTCACCGCAACCTGTTCTAGGCTTTTGAACGGGTTGAGCTTTGCTCCCTTTTTACCGCCGTCGCGCGAGGTTCCCCGCTCGCCCCGGTTCGATAATTGTTCAAACACGAAAGGACGAGGTCGCATGGCGATCGGAGAAGACAAGGTTTTCAAATATCCGGCGGAGGACGAGTGCCTGGTGCGTCGTCTGGGTTCCGGCGTGATGGCGGCCTGGCCGCACCTGCCGCCCGAAGCGCGGGAAAAGATTCTCAGCGAAGCCAAGCTGGCCTGGGACCGGGAGCATTTCGTCTCCAAGCTGCCTGACAAGCTGGCCTCCATCATCAAGCGGCGGCAGGGCTAGGCACCCGCCCTCGCTTCGCTCGAAGCGGGACCAGCTTTTCCAAGCTCGGCTGCTCGCTAAGAAAAGCTAGGCCAACAGCGACAGCAGCATCAGCACCAGGCCCAGCAGCGACACCGTCCAGATCACGCTGCGCAATACCGGGATGCCGGCGGCATAGACCGGCACGTAGAGCAGGCGCGACCAGAAATACAGATGCGCGCCCCAGGCGCTGAGTTCGCTTTCCCTGGCCAGGACAGTGACCAGCAGCACCGCGACGACGAAGAAGACAAACGTCTCCTTGAAATTGGCGAAGGCGCGCTGGAACCGCCCCGTCAGCACCGAAACCGGCGCGCCCTCACTGTCACGCGGCGACAGGTTATGGGCGACGCCCTTGTCCCGGGTGGCCAGCGCGGCGGCGATCAGCAGCTGCACCAGCCCCAGAACAACGCTCCAGAACAGCAGCTGGAGTTCAATCGACCCGCTGAAAACTTCCATGACGAGCTCCCGTTTGGAACGGCGCGATCATAGCGCCAAATCGCAGCAGCGGGAAATCAGCCCATCCGATAGTTGAAACTCACCGAAATGCGCCGGCCCCGCGCCGCATTGGGCTCGACGCCATGGCGCAGCCAGCTTTCCCACAGCAGCAGCATGCCCGTTTTGGGCGTCACATCGACAAAGCTGCGATTCTCGGGCCGGGCGTTCTTCTTTTTCGGCGGTGCGGCCATCAGCATGGGCAGGCGCGGGTCTTCAAACCGTATGGCGCCCGATTTGGGCGGCACTGTCACATAATAGGTGCCGCTGATCACTGAATGGGGATGGATGTGGGGGGCATGGATGGCGCCCTTTTCCATCACATTGATCCAGAGGCTGTCGAGGCCAAGCTTCCTGCCGCCCAGGTCGAACTGCAGCTCGCGGGCGAAGGCGCCGACCTGCTTGGCGATGGCGCGTTCGAGTGTCGCGAAGATGCTGGCGCGGGTGGTGAGGTCGTTCAGCGAAGCATAGGAGGTGTAGCCCCCATAGCCGTGCTCGCGGGCCCAGCGCTGGCCGGCCCGGTCCTCGGCGGCGATGCCCAGGCAGGTTTTTTCCAGGTCCTGTGCCACGCTGATACGGCCGCGATGCAGTCTGGTGACGAAAAGCGTGTCGGACATGGGTTCCCCGTTAGGGTTTATTTGAGCCTTGGGAGCTAAGCTGCCGGCAAATAACAAGGCAAGTGGGGCACATCATGGATTCCGAAATTCCCGTTCCGGTCACCGCCGCGGTCTTTGCCGTGCTGGCCGTCCTGTTGTCGGGCTGCATGGTTTATGACGCCACCAGCGCCGTGGTCAGCGTCGGCGCCAGCGCCGTCAGCACCACCGCCAGCGTCGCCGGCGACATCGTGACGTCGCCCTTCGACAGCGACGATTCGGACGAGAGATCGAACTAAAATCACCATGGCCGGATTTAACCCGGCCATCCAGCTTTCGTTCAGCTGCCTTGGATGGGCGGGTCAAGCCCGCCCATGGAGAGTGGTTAGAAGTTGTTCTTCCGTTCTCTGATTTCGCCGAAAACCGCGATGGTATCTTCCTGTTCCATGCCCAGGCTCTTGCGGATCTCCGCCGAGTTCGGCCGCAGGAACGGATTGGTCTGCTTTTCCAGCCCCAGAGTCGCCGGCACGGTGGGCTTGCCCGCCGCGCGCAGGGCATCCACCTCCGTCATCCGGGCCTTCAGCGCCTGATTGCCGGGCTCGATGCTGAGGGCAAAGCGGCCATTGCTCTGGGTATACTCATGGCCGCACCAGATCTTGGTGTCGTCCGGCAGCGTCATCAGCTTGCTGAGGCTTTCCCACATCATCGCCGCATCGCCTTCGAACAATCGCCCGCAGCCCAGGGTGAACAGCGTGTCACCGGTAAAGGCGTTGCCGTCGATCACAAAGGTGATGGCGCCTTTGGTATGGGCCGGCACTTCCAGCACCTGCACCTTGTGATCGCCCAGCGACCAGTCCGAACCTTCTTCCACGCCGCTGTCGATGCCGGGAATGCGGGCTGCGTCCTTGCCTGGCCCGACCACAACCGCGCCGGTTTCTTGTTTCAACGCCAGATTGCCGCCGGTGTGATCCAGGTGATGATGGGTGTTGAGGATATGGGTGAGCTTCCAGCCGCGCCGCGCCAGCGCCGACCGCACCGGTTCGGGCTCCGACGGGTCCACCACCGCGCAAGTCTCGCCGGTCTTCACCAGATAGGCGTAATTGTCGGACAGGCAGGGGACGACTTCGATTTCAATCGGACTGGATGGCATGGCGTCTCCTTGAGCGCGCGAAGACTAGCAGAGACGCGTCTATGAACAACCGCCGGGAAAGGGTTTAATCGGCGCCATGCCGCAGGACGTGCGCGAACTGACCGATTTCTACCATGCCCGGCTGGGCCAGCTGGCGCGGCGCACGATCTTGCGCCGGATTCAAAATTTCTGGCCCGAGATGCGGGGCCGCCGGATGCTGGGTTATGGCTTCGCGGTTCCCTACCTGGAGGCTTACACCGATGCCGAGCGCGCCATCGCCGCGATGCCCTCGCATCTGGGGGTGATCGGCTGGCCGGACGGCAAGAATGCCGCCCTGCTGTGCGAGGAAGACTGCCTGCCGTTCCCCGATGTGTTTTTTGATCGCATTCTGATCGTGCATGGATTGGAGGGCGCGGAGAGCCTGCGGCCGCTGCTGCGCCAGCTGTGGCGGGTGCTGGCGCCGGAGGGGCGCATCTTGCTGATCGCGCCCAACCGCGCCAGCCTGTGGGCGCAGGTGGACAGCTCGCCTTTCGGCCATGGCCGTCCCTTCTCGAAAATGGAACTGGACGGAATCCTCAAAGGGGCGCTGTTCCACCCTTCGCGCTGGGAGCGCGCGCTGTATGCCCCGCCGCTCACCACCATTACCCGCAGCGGCGCGGGCTGGGAGCGCGTGGGGGCGCGGCTGTTTCCCGGCCTTGGCGGGGTGCATGTGGTGGAGGCAACCAAGTCGCTTTACGCCGCCGCCACGCCCGGCGGCCTGGCCCAGACCGCCAAGGCAGAACTCAAGGCTGCCTCTGATTTCAGCTTTTCTTCAGAAGAAAAATAGCGCCCTGGGCGAAGACATTCGGGCCCATGTAATTGTCGGTCAGCCGCGCCGGGCTGATGCGGCTGGTGGTGCCGCCGGGATTGAGGGCATGGGCTTCGACAATCGACGCGCTGCATTCGCGCGTCAGATCGACGAAATCGGCCAGGGTGCACAGATGGATGTTGGGCGTTTCCGACCAGGAATAATCCAGCGCCGAGGTGCGCGGCATCCGCCCGCCGGTCAACAGCGACAGCCGCACTTTCCAATAGCCGAAATTGGGCAGCGAGACGGCGGTGCGCCGGCCGATGCGCAGCAAATGGTTCAGAACCGCGCGGGGCTTTTCCGTCGCCTGGATGGTCTGGGACAGAATCACCGCGTCGAACACCTGGGCGGGATAATCGACCAGATCGCTGTCGGCGTCGCCCTGCACCACGGCAAGGCCGCGCGCCACGCAGGCATTCACATTGGCCTGGGAAATCTCGATGCCGCGTCCATCGACATTCTTGGTGCGGACCAGATGCTCCAGCAAGGCGCCGTCGCCACAGCCGACATCCAGCACCCGGCTGCCGGGGCGGATCATATCGGCAATGGCGGCAAGATCGGGACGCAGACCGGAAGCGTTCATATCAAATCGCTCGCCGCGTGATTAAGGAAGCCGCGGACGGTCGCGAACATTTCGGGTTCATCCAGCAGGAAGGCGTCATGACCCTTGTCGGTGCGGATTTCGACAAAGCTGACCTGCGCCGCCACGGCGTTGAGGGCATGGGCGATGCGCTTGTTTTCAAACGGCGGGAACAGCCAATCGCTGGAAAAGGACACGATGCAGAAGCGCGCGGCATTAACGCGAAACACTTCCGACAGCAGTCCGGCATGCTCCTCGGCCAGGTCGAAATAATCCATGGCGCGGGTGATGTAGAGATAGGAATTGGCGTCGAAACGGTCGACAAAGCTGGCGCCCTGATGATGCAGATAGGATTCAATCTGGAAGTCGGGCGTGAACTGGAAGGACAGCGCCTCACGGTTCTGCAACGCGCGCCCGAACTTGTTCTGCAGCGCCATTTCCGAAACGTAAGTGATGTGCGCCGCCATGCGCGCCACCGCCAGGCCCTTGGAAGGGCGGGTGCCGTGCAGCTGATATTCGCCGCCCTTCCAGTCGGGGTCGGCCATGATGGCCTGGCGTCCGACTTCGTGGAAAGCGATGTTCTGCGCCGAATGGCGCGCGGCGCAGGCAATCGGCACCACGGCGCGCAGGCTTTCCGGATAAGACGCCGCCCATTGCAGCGCCTGCATCCCGCCCATCGAGCCGCCGACCACCGCCAGCAGCTTTTCGATTCCCAGATGATCGACCAGGCGCTTTTGCGCCCGCACCATGTCGCGGATGGTGACCAGCGGAAAATTCAGTCCGAAAGGCTTGCCGGTGGCGGGATCGGTTTCCGCCGGGCCGGTCGAGCCCATGCAGCCGCCGATGACATTGGCGCAGATCACGAAGAAGCGGTCGGTGTCGATCGGTTTGCCGGGACCGACCATGGTGGTCCACCAGCCGGGCTTGCCGGTGATGGGATGATCGGATGCCACGAACTGGTCGCCGGTCAGGGCATGGCACACCAGCACCGCATTGCTCTTGTCGGCGTTCAGCGTGCCATAGGTCATGTAGGCGACCGTGAAGGGCGCGAGGCTGCGGCCGCAATCCAGCGACAAGGGCGCGTCGAAGGTGACCGCCTTGCCGACATTGGCCGCGGGGGCCGTCACCGGACGCAGAAAGCGGGGAGCCTCGGTCATTGCCTCATCCAAGTAGGGAAACGGTAGGTAAGGGACGGGGGCCAACCAGTCAACGAATGCCAGCCCTGCTTTGCTTTTATGACCGCCCGGCACTATCAATACGGCCCTTTTTTGATGGGGCGGTCCGGCTTTCGCCTCACGCCCTTTGAGCCTTGTTTTTAACGATGAACCCGACGCCCAAGCCCGGCATTTTGGACATCTCGCCCTATGTCGGCGGGCGGGCCGCCGTGCCCGGTGTGGCCAAGGTGGTCAAGCTGTCGTCCAACGAGTCGCCGCTGGGCCCGTCGCCCGCCGCCCTGGCGGCGCTGGACCAGGCCAAGGCCAGTGTCGCGCTGTATCCCGAAGGCTCGGCGGCGTTGCTGCGCGAGGCCATTGCCGAAGTTTACAAGCTGGATGCCGCGCGGATCATCACCACAGGCGAGGGCTCCGGCGCCCTCATTACCATGCTGGCCGGCGCATACTTGCAGCCGGATGATGAATGCCTGTTCGGCCGTCACGCTTTTCTGCTTTACGAGATCGCCGCGCGGGCCAACAGCGCCCGTCCGGTGATGGTACCGGAAAAAGAGACCAACAACGGCGTGAAGCTGGATGTCGATGCGATGCTGGGGGCGGTGACGCCGAAAACCCGTCTGGTCTATGTCGCCAATCCCAACAATCCCACCGGCTCGTACCTGAACCGGGAGGAGATGGCGCGGCTGCATGCTGGCCTGCCCAAGGACGTTCTGCTGGTGATTGACTCCGCCTATGCCGAATACGTCACCGCCAAGGATTATGAAGCCGGCATCGAGCTGGCGTCGAAGTTCGATAATGTGGTGATGACCCGGACTTTCTCAAAACTGTACGGGCTTGCGGGCCTGCGCATCGGCTGGATGTACGCGTCCGCCGCCATATGCGGCGTGATCAACCGCATCCGCGGACCCTTCAACACCGCCCTGCTGCAGCAGTTGGCCGGTGCTGCCGCCGTGCGCGACCGCGAACATTTCTGGAAAAGCGTGGAGCATAACAACAAGTGGCTGCCCTGGATCACGGCGGAAATCCGTAAGACTGGGCTGCGTGTCGATGACAGTGTCGCCAATTTCGTGCTGATCCACTTTCCCCAAGGCGAGAAGAACGCCGCCGCTGCCGACGCCTTTCTGAGCAAGAGCGGGGTCATCTTGCGCGGGGTCGGCAGCTATGGCTTGCCGGACTGCCTGCGCATGACGGTGGGCACCGAGGAAGAGAATCGCCTCGCCGTGTCACGGCTCCAGCAATTCATGGCGGGTTGAAAGTTCGACAAGATCGCCATCATTGGTTTGGGACTTATCGGCTCGTCGATCGCCCATGCGGCGCGGCGCGGCAAGCTGGCCAGGGAAATCGCGGGCTTCGACATCAGCGCGGATGTGCGCGCACGCGCCGGCAAGAGCGGCTTTTGCGACAGAGTCCATGACGACATCGCGGCGGCTGTCGCGGACGCGCAGCTGGTGATCCTCTGCATCCCCGTTGGCGCCTACAAAAGCGTGGCGCAGGAAATCGCGCCGCATCTGGCCCAGGGCGCGGTCCTGTCGGATGTCGGCTCGGTCAAGGGCGCAGTGGTCCGTGATATCGGACCGTCCGTGCCGGCAGGCGTGCATTTCATTCCCGCCCATCCCATCGCCGGTACCGAATTTTCCGGCCCCGAAGCCGGTTTCGCCACGCTGTTCGACGGACGCTGGGCCATCATCACGCCGCTGCCGGGCGCTGATACGCACGCCGTGGCCCGGCTGCGCGGTTTCTGGGAAGGGCTTGGCAGTCAGGTGGACGAGATGGAGCCCGGCCATCACGACCTGGTGCTGGCCATCACCTCGCACCTGCCGCATCTGATCGCCTATAATATTGTCGGCACCGCCCATGACCTGGAAGCGGTGACCGAAGGCGAAGTGATCAAATATTCCGCCAGCGGCTTTCGCGATTTCACCCGCATCGCCGCCAGCGATCCCACCATGTGGCGCGACGTCTTCCTCAACAATCGCGAGGCAGTGCTGGAAGTGCTGGGCCGGTTCAACGAGGATCTCAGCCAGTTGCAGCGCGCGATTCGCGAAGGCAATGGCGAGCTTCTGTTCGACACGTTCAGCCGCACCCGCGCCATCCGCAAGGCGATCATCGAAATCGGCCAGGAAAGCCCTGCGCCCAATTTCGGCCGCGACCAGAAGAAGCCCTAGTAAAGCGGGGACAGCGCTTCGGTCGCCAGTTCCGGCTCGATGGTTTGCGACAGCGTCGCCTTGCCGCC
>JBBSKJ010000083.1:0-8451 GCA_038256475.1 Micropepsales bacterium
GGAAGTGCTGCGCAAGAATGTGGAGATGGAGGCGGCCGTCACCGCAAGCCGGATCAAGAGCGAGTTCCTGGCCAATATGAGCCACGAGTTGCGCACGCCGCTGAACGCGGTGCTCGGTTTTTCGGACATGATGCTGCACAAGGCGTTTGGGCCGCTGCCGGAACGCTATGCGGAATATGCCAGGCTGATCCATGAGTCGGGATCGCATCTGCTCCACCTGGTGTCGGACATACTGGACCTGGCCAAGATCGAGGCCGGCAAGATGGTGCTGGACATCAAGCAAACCGACCTGAGCAGTGTGGTGGATAGCTGCCTGCAACTGTCGGCGGGCATGGCCGCCGGGCGGCAGGTGGCGCTGGCCAAGGACGTGCCGGACGCGCCGGTGGTGATCGAGGCCGATGCGCGCGCCTGCAAGCAGATATTGCTGAACCTGCTGTCGAATGCGGTGAAATTCTCCAAGCCCGGCGGCACGGTGAAGGTCTCGCTGGAAGTGAAGAGCGATTTCGTGCGGATGCGGGTGCGCGACAAGGGCATCGGCATTCCCGACCATGTGCTGCCGCGGCTGGGTAAGGCTTTCGAGCAGGCGACCAGCGATCCGATGCTGGCGCGCGAAGGCACGGGGCTGGGACTGGCGCTGGTGCGGCAACTGGCGAGCGCCCATGGCGGGACTGTGCACCTGGCCTCGGCGGAGAATGTCGGGACCTGCGTGACGGTGGAACTGCCGCTGCGCGGTGCGGTGCAGAAGGCCGCCTGATCCTCGTGCGCGCACGAGAGCGTGGTTGCGATTTTTCCGGAATTCCTTCACTGACATTGCCATAGTGAATTGATGCGCGCGCAGCGCGCTGTTTCACGGGAAAACCACCATGGGAAAAGTGTCGGCAAAGGCCGACAAGCCGGTGCGCGATGCCATATTGGCGGCGCTGGAAAGCGAAGTATCGGTCAAGAAGGGCAGCCGGGCGGTCAAGACCCGGCGGCTGACGGTGATAGCCGAGGCGCTGGTGACACTGGCGGCGGAGGGCAACCTGACCGCCATCCGCGAAATCTGCGACCGGATCGACGGCAAGGCGACCCAGCCGGTGGCGGGCGACAAGGACAATCCGCTGATTGATGTGACGGCGATCAAACATGCACTCGCCAAGAAGCTTGCTCGCCTCGCTCAGTCCTGAGGCGCGCGACGGGTTCGTCGCGGGGTTGACGGACGAAGAGGCCGCGGCGCTGTTCTATGACTGGAATGCCTGGGCGCGCACCAACCAGCTGATGCCGGAGGGCGATTGGGATGGCTGGCTGATCCTGGCGGGGCGCGGCTATGGCAAGACCCGCATGGGGGCGGAGGCGGTGTGCGCCGAGGCGCGGGAGGGGCGTTCCAAGCGCATCGGGCTGGTGGCGGAAACATCCGCCGACGGGCGCGACGTGCTGGTGAATGGGGAAAGCGGGATACTGGCCTGTTCGCCGCCCTGGTTCCGGCCCGTCTTCGCGCGCAGCGACGGGCGGCCCAAGCTGACCTGGCCCAATGGCGCGATCGCCACGCTGTATGACGCGCGGGTGCCCGACCAGCTGCGCGGGCCGCAGCATGATTTTGTCTGGTTCGACGAATTGGCCAAGTTTCGCTATGCCCAGGAGGTGTTCGACCAGGCGATGTTCGGGCTTCGGCTGGGACCCGCCCCGCGCTGGATGGCGACCACCACGCCGCGCAACATTGCGCTGATCCGTGGTCTGTTGGCGCGCGAAGGGGAGGGCGGCGTTGTGGTGACGCGCGGCACCTCGGACGAGAATCTGAATCTACTTCACGGTTGACGAGAAGGGGCCTCCGGCGAAGGTGGAGAGGTTTAGCATCCATGCCAGCCATTTCGTCTTCATAAAATGAAACAACATGCGTGACGCGAGCGCGCGTTTTGCCATCTGACCCCGCCGGCTTGCCGGCGGGGTTTTTTGTTTGCCGATGTGCTACAAGACGGCATGACCAAGGACGAAATCACCCAATGGGCGCTGGCCAATGGCTGGACCATGATCGACGGCTTTCCCAGCCTGACCAAGCCGACCAAGCCGCATCCGGCCATCGTGCGGCTGGTGCTGAAGGCCACCGTCGCCAGTGTCGAGATCAAGAAGCCGGCGGGGAAGTGGGAAAAGGTCTCGGGCGAGAGCTATGCCAAGATCGCGGCCGATCCCGACAGCGGCATGCCCGGCGGGCTGGGCCTGGGCACCATTTCCGGCCTCACTCTATTAATGCAGGACAATCGGGACCGTAAAATGATGGCCGGCATAGGCGCTATGAAGCCTTAAGCGGGGCTTCCACCTATCTTTTTGCCGCCATGGGACTAAAGAGAGGCCGTAAATCTGGCCCGAAAGTTCCCTTTGAGTTTCCCCGAGACCCATCCTGCTCTTTCCCGCGCGCTCGCCGAGCGCGAATACACCATACCCACGCCGGTGCAGAAGGCGGTGGTGGAGGCGGAAGCCGAGGGGCGCGACCTGCTAGTGTCGGCCCAGACCGGATCAGGCAAGACCATCGCCTTTGGCATGGCGATGGCGGACACGCTGATGGAAGGGGCGCAGACTCTGGGCCCGGCGCGCGAGCCGCTGGCGCTGATCATCGCGCCGACCCGCGAACTGGCCCTTCAAGTGCAGCGCGAATTGTCCTGGCTGTATCAGTATGCGGGTGCGCGCATTGTTTCGTGCGTCGGCGGCATGGATCCGGGCCGCGAACGCCGCGAACTTTCCGATGGCGCCCATATTGTTGTCGGAACGCCAGGGCGCCTGCGCGATCACCTGGAACGCCGCGCCCTGCGCGTGACATCGCTGAAGGCGGTGGTGTTGGACGAGGCGGACGAAATGCTCGACATGGGCTTTCGCGAAGATCTGCAATTTATCCTGGAAACCACGCCCGAGACGCGGCGCACGCTGCTGTTCAGCGCCACCCTACCCAAGGCGATCGTCACTCTGGCGACGCATTACCAGAAGGATGCCTTGCGCATCGCGGCGCGCGGGGAAACCAGCGCCCATGCCGATATCGAGTATCGCGCCATCCGCATTGCCGGCAACAAGATCGAGCGCGCGGTGGTCAACCTGCTGCGTTTCATGGATCCGCCGGGCGCGCTGGTGTTCTGCAACACCCGCAACGCGGTGCGCCACATGGAGGCCCAGCTGACCGAACGCGGCTTTTCCTGCGTCGCGCTGTCGGGGGAGCTGTCGCAGAGCGAGCGCAACCATGCGCTGCAGGCGCTGCGCGATGGCCGTGCGAAAGTGTGCGTCGCCACCGACGTGGCGGCGCGCGGCATCGACCTGCCCAGCCTCAGCCTGGTGATCCATGCCGACCTGCCCAACGATGCGCAGGTGTTGCAGCATCGCAGCGGCCGCACGGGTCGGGCGGGCAAGAAGGGCGTTTCGGTTTTGCTGGTGCCGCCATCGCGCCGCCGCAAGGCCGAGGAAATGCTGGGCCGCGCCCGCGTCAATGCGGTGTGGGGCAATGCCCCGTCGGCCGATGAAATCCGCAAGATCGATCACGAACGGCTGCTGGCCAGTCCGCTGCTGACCGAAGGCGCCAGCGAAGACGAACTGGTGCTGGCGGACGAACTGCTGGCGCACAGCGATCCGCGCCAGGTGGCGGCGGCCTTCGTGAAGATGTACCGCGCCGGGCTGCCCGCGCCGGAAGACATTGAAGAGGATGTGCCGTTCCAGCCGCGGGGAGAAAAGCCGCAGCGGGAGCACAAGCATCGTGAACCGCGGGAGCATTCTCCCCGCGAACGTACGCCCCGTGACTTTGATAAGGGCGCGCATCCGCGCGCGGCGGGCCCGCGCGAGCACAAGGATCACAAGCCGCGCGACTATAGCCCGCGCCCCGATCACGGTCCGCGCGAAGAACGCGGTTCCAAGAGCTTTGACAAGGGCGCGCCTCCGCGCGCGGGTGGCATGGAAGACGGCGTCTGGTTCCGGCTGAATGTCGGGCGGGAACGCAAGGCCGATCCCAAATGGCTGCTGCCGGAAATCTGCCGCCAGGGCGAAGTGACCAAGAAGGAAATCGGCGCCATCCGGGTGTTCGAGACCGAGACCCTGTTCCAGGTCGCGCCCGGCGCGGTGGAGAAATTCAGCGAGCTGGTGACGGCGCGCAAGAAGGGCGGGGTGCGCATCCTGCCCGCCCGCGACCAGACCGGCGAATCCCATGGCCGTCCCTATGGCGAACGCGATGCCGCCGACAAGGCAGCTGATGCGCCCGCCGCGCCCCGCGCCGATTTCCACGGCAAGAAGAAGTTCGACGCCAAGCCGGACTTTGCCGGCAAGAAGCCGGATGGCGGCGACAAGCCGTTCACCGGCAAGAAGTTCGCCGGCAAGAAATTCGGCGGCAAGAAGTTCGGCAAGCCGGGTGGCGGCTACAAGGGCAAGAATCCCCGCACCCCCAGCGCCTAGGCGTCGCGCATTTTCGATTTGTCATTCCCGGCGAGCCCCATGCCCCGCATGGGGCGAGGTAAGGGAATCCATCTTACCGTCTGGCATGATCTGAAACATGGATTCCCTTCCCCTCGGCCTTAGGGCCTCGGCCGGGAATGACAGGTCAGGTCAGTGCGCCGCCGCCGGTGTCAGCACGGGAATGTCGCCGCGGTCCGCCACCGTCGCATCCCAGGGGAAGGCCAAAGTGGGATCGTTGACATGGCGGCGCATGCGGATGGTCAGCCTCGCGCCCGCGCCGGGCGCCAGGCGCAGCGGGAAATGTGGCGCATCAAGCTTGGTCGTCATCGCGCCGTCCGACACCGACACCAGCTGGTGTTCGGCATAGGCGCCGCCCTGCACGATCAGTGATTTCGCCGCGCTCTGGTTCAGGTTGACGAAGGTGACGGTGACATGGTCGGCGCTCCAGCTGTCGATCAGCACAGCGACATCCTCGGGCACGCCGGCGCGGCGGCGTTCGGGGTCGAAATAGCGCAGGCGTGAGAATTGCAGCGCCCCGCCCTGGCCCGGCGAGGTGGGGGCCCAACTGGGATGGCCGATATAAAGACCCGCGCACATCAACTGGGTCAGCGGTTCGCAGGCCGGCGTGCCGGGATTGAATTCCAGCGCCGCATCGGCCAGCCGCATGTCGGGCGCGGTGGTGTCGGCGTCCAGCTGTTCCATGCGCTTGCGGATTTCGCTCAGCGCCGCGCGCAGCGCCTTGACCGGATAGGTTGGGTTCTTGCCTTCCAGGTACGAATACCAGCCGGTTTCCTCCGCGCGCGCCCGGTCGGAGGGGCGCATCGACAGGTAATAGCTTTCCAGGAAGTTGAACTTGTAGTTGCCGGGGCGATGGCTGTACCAGCCGTCATCGCCATGCATGGTGGGCGATGATCTGACGCCGTCGATCACCTTGGCCTGGGCGTCGATCTTGTCCGCCTGGCGGCGCCAGACATCGAGATACTTGTCGTCGCCCCTGGTCACCAGATAGGCGTTCATGAAGCCGACGAAGGAGCGCGGCAGGCGGTTGCGGTCGGCGCGCTTGCCGGTCTGCGGCACGATGGGTGAAAAGCTCCAGCCGTAAACGCCGCCATACCATTTGCCGTCGGCGTCGCCGCCGATGGTGCCGTCGCGGCCGACATTGGACGGGATGATGTCGTTGTTGGCGCGGGTGCGCTCGATCCAGGCGTCGGTATATTCGACGATCCAGTTCTTGTACTTGGGCTCGTGCGTCAGCATGTAGGCGGTGGCGGCGAGGCTGGTGGCGACCAGGTTGAGCGGATTGTCGCCCACCACGTCGTTATAGTCCTTGAAGTGGGCTAGGAATTCCTCGTAGTTCGCCTCGCCATGCGCCAGCGTCGGGAAGCGGTGCACCACATCGATGGGGTCGCCCGCCCAGTCCAACGCCGTGGCCTTCCTCAGCATCGGGCCTTTCGACCCGTTCATCATGCTTTTGATCAGCTTCAGCTTGGGATCGTAGTTCGGCGCGCCCGGATCCTCGTCCATATAGAAGCCGGCGAAGCGCTTGACCCGTTCGCGGTAGCGCCGGTCATAGGGATTGGCCAGCGGCATCTGGGCGAAGACCGTCAGGCCTTCGCCGTTATGCTGCCAGTCCATCTGGGTGGGCCATTCCTTGTAATACATGCCGCCCTTGGCGAAGGGCACGTCGGTGGTCTTGGCCGCGGTGAACTGGCGGACATGGCCCTCATAGCCCTTTTCGTACATCTGGCGCAGCACCTCGTCGCCGCCCAGCGCATAGACATGCGGCCAGTCGTTGAGATGCTCGATGGCATCGTCCGGGCCGTCATTGCCGCCCCAGCGTTCGATGGTTTCCAGATAGCCGTTGGTGGGATTGAAATAGCGTTCCCAGAACTTGACGCAGGCTACCGTGTTGGCGCGCAGCAATTCACGTTCCAAGAGCGCCCATTCCGGCGGCTCCATCGGGGTCCTGATGCTGATCGATGTTTCGGCGGCTTTCAGGGTCAGCGGCAGCAAGGCGATGGCGGCCGCCGAGCCCAACAGGAATCCACGGCGCGTACGGTTGGTCATGGCGTAGCCTTACGGGTTGAGCGACGACAGATAGGCGACGATGTCGATGCGCTGCTCGGGCGTCATCTTCTCGACCTGCTGCTTCATCATCACGGCACCCGGCCCGTTGCGCGCGCCGGTCTTGAAGTCATACAGCTGGCGCGTCATCTGGCTGGGCGAACGGCCCGCCAGCGGTGGGATATCGCCATTGCCCTTGAAATCCGGGCCATGGCAGGCGGCGCAGGGAAATCCGCCGGCGCCGGTTTCCACCAGCTTCTTGCCGCGGGCGATCGAGCCCTTGGGCACGTAAGCGACGAAGCCGATCATCGAGCCGCGCGCATCGATATGATGCTCGTCTTCCGGGGTTTCGATGATGCGCTTGCCGATCGGTTCGCGCGGGCCGGGCACCACGATCAGCATGTTGCGCCGGTCGATGTCGGTCTTGGGCACGGTGTCGGTTTCCACCACCCGAATCCATTTCTTGTATTTCAGCTTGGCGAAATATTCGCCGGCGATGCGCACTTCGGCGTCGTTGGAATGCCGCGCCACCTTCAGCATGGAATTGATCGAGCCCATCCGGTTGGTCGAGGATTTGCGCGTGCCTTCGCGCATGTCCTTGACCTGTTGGACGATGTAATTGGCGGACATCCCGGCGACCGAGTGGTTCTCGGGCTTGCCCTGGCCGTTGGGCAGATGGCAATAGCCGCAGGCCGAGACTTCGGGCTTACGGCCGTGCTCGACGATGGTCGGCATCTTGGGATGGGTCTCGGGGAACCAGTCAGGCACGTTCCAGCGGTCATTGACCGACGCATTGGTGAAAGTCTTCTTCGAGCCTTTCAGGGTAAGCTTCTGGTTGGGATCGAGCGGCGGCCAGGGATGCGTCGCCACCGCAAAGGCCCAATAGGGCAGGGGGTCGTTCGGCAAGATCTTGCCATTCTGTGGCGGCAGCGTCTTGGGATCGATATCGACAATCTTCGCCGCCGCCGCCTTGCCGCCCGCACCGCCCTGGTTGCCGCCTTGATTGCCTCCTTGGGCCAGGGCCGCACCAAACAGCGCCGCGCCAACCACGGCGCTTGCCGCCACGGCCAGACCGGCCAGACAAATCGTCATTTTCCGCATGCGTTTCCCCAGTATGGCCCGTTTGGGCATTCTTGGGCGAAGTGGCGCATGAAAACCGCCCGCCGGGCAAGGGAAAATCGCGCCGAAAGCCGCCTTCTCACAGGGGTTTTCGCGGGCCGACGCAGCTGCGAAACCGTCACGGATACGCTGTATTACCCCTTGGACTTGGCCGCCGGAACGAGTCAGGCTGCGGTGTCATTGGGTCGGGGGATTGCCATGAAAATCATCGTCTTTGCATCGGCGCTTGTTCTGGGCGCATCCATATCCGGCATTGCCGAGGCGCAGACCCGCCGGTCGGCGCCCAGCTACGGCTATGTGTTCGCCGAGTATGATCACTACACCGCGACTGGCGGATCGCTGAACGGCGGCGGCATCGGCGGCGGCTGGCGGTTCAACCGCTATTTCGGCGCGCAGCTTGGCGGGCAGTATTTCCGCAAGTCCGGCGTCGACATCACCAACGGCTATCTGGAAGGCATGGTGCATCTGCCGTTCGCCTCCAACTTCTCGGTCTATGGCTCGATCGGCGGCGCCTATGCCCGGGCTGAGACCAGCTTTACCACAGGCACTCCGCCGACAACCTTCAAGGTTTCCACCTCTTCCAGCGGCTACCGCGCGGGCGTGGGCATGGAATACTGGATGGGCCGCAACTGGGGCCTGCGCGCCGGTGTCCACCGCCAGAATGCCGGCGGCGTCGCCGACGATATCAGCGTCGGCCTGGCGTTGCGTTTCTAGTCACCAGCAGCAAATACACAAACGGCCCGGCAGCAATGCCGGGCCGTTTTGCTTTGGGATATGCGCGCTATTTGCGCACCCAGACCATGCGGGAAAGCAGCCCATCTTTCAGGACAAACTGATGATAGAGCGCGGCCAGGGCATGGCCGATTGCCA
>JBBSKJ010000084.1:0-8430 GCA_038256475.1 Micropepsales bacterium
ACCTGAAGGCGCAGCAGGCGGCGGGCAAGCGCGTCCTGGTGGCCAGTTGGACCGATGGTTCGGTTGAGCGCATGGGCGGTGTGATGTCGGATCATGGCGTCACGCCGATCCGCAAGGTGGACAATTGGCCGGAAGCCCTGAAGCTTGACGCCGGCGCTTTCGCCATCGCCTGTCTGGGCATCGAGCGTGGCTTCGAGGCGCCGGGTTTCATCATCCTCAGCGAACAGGATGTGCTGGGCGACCGCATGGTGCGGGCCCAAAGCCGCGCCCGCCGGGCACAAAACTTTATCGCCGAAGCCTCGTCGCTGACGCCGGGCGATCTGGTCACCCATATCGAGCATGGCGTAGGCCGCTATCTCGGCCTGAAGGCGATCGATGCGCTGGGTGCGCCGCATGATTGCCTGGAACTGCAATATGACGGCGGCAAGCTGTTCCTCCCCGTGGAGAATGTCGAACTGTTGACCCGCTACGGCTCCGACGAAGGGGCGCAGCTGGACCGTCTGGGCGGCGCGGGCTGGCAGCTGCGCAAGGCCAAGATGAAGGAGCGGGTGCGCGCCATCGCCGCCGAGCTGATCAAGATCGCCGCCGCCCGCCAGCTGAAATCTCTGCCGCCGGTGGAGCCGCCCACCGGGCTATATGATGAGTTCGCGGCGCGCTTCCCCTATCAGGAAACTGAAGACCAGGAACGCGCCATTGGCGAAGTCGTGGCCGATCTGGCGGCGGGCCGCCCGATGGACCGGCTGGTGTGCGGCGATGTCGGCTTCGGCAAAACCGAAGTCGCAATGCGCGCCGCTTTCGTGGCGGCCATGGCGGGCGAGCAGGTGGCGGTGGTGGTGCCCACGACCCTGCTGGCGCGCCAGCATTATCGCAGCTTCGTAGAACGCTTTGCCGGCTTTCCGCTGAAGATTCGCCAGCTCTCGCGTTTTGTCACCGTCAAGGATGCGGCGGAAACCAAGGCTGCGCTGGCGGAAGGCGAAGTGGATATTGTTGTCGGCACCCATGCCCTGCTGGCCGAAAGCATCAAGTTCAAGCGCCTGAGCCTGGTGATCGTGGATGAGGAGCAGCATTTCGGCGTGGTGCACAAGGAACGGCTGAAGAATATGAAGGCCGACGTCCATGTCCTGACCCTGACCGCCACGCCCATCCCGCGCACCTTGCAGCTGGCGCTGTCGGGCGTGCGCGACCTGTCGCTGATCACCACGCCGCCGATCGACCGGCTGGCGGTGCGTACCTTTGTGACGCCCTTCGATCCCCTGGTGGTACGCGAAGCCCTGCTGCGCGAGCATTATCGCGGCGGCCAGTCCTTCTTTGTCGCGCCCCGCATCGCTGACCTACGGGACGCTGAAATCTTTCTCAAGGAGGTGGTGCCCGAGGTGAAACCGGCGATTGCCCATGGCCAGATGTCGCCCACGGTGCTGGAAGAGGTGATGACGGCTTTCTATGAGCGCAAGGTCGACGTGCTGGTCTCCACCAATATCGTGGAGTCGGGCCTTGATATTCCCACCGCCAACACGCTGATCGTGCAGCGGGCGGATATGTTTGGGCTGTCGCAGCTCTACCAGCTGCGCGGACGCATTGGCCGTTCCAAGCAGCGCGCCTATGCCTATCTGACCACACCTGCCGAAAAGAAGCTGACCGACACCGCCACCCGGCGGCTGGAAGTGTTGCAGTCGCTCGACCAGTTGGGCGCGGGCTTCTCGGTCGCCAGCCATGACATGGACATTCGCGGCGCCGGAAACCTGTTGGGCGAGGAACAGTCCGGCCATGTGCGCGAGGTGGGCATCGAACTTTACCAGGAAATGCTGGAAGAGGCGGTCTCGGGCCTGAAGGAAGGCGGCGACGCTGACGTTACCGACCAATGGTCCCCCACCATCAATGTGGGCGCCTCGGTGCTGATACCCGAAGCCTATGTCGCCGATCTCAATGTCCGCATGTCGCTCTATCGCCGCCTGGCGGGAATCGAGACGCGGGAAGACATCGACCGCTTCGCCGCCGAATTGATCGACCGCTTCGGGCCGCTGCCGGACGAGGTCCAGCATTTGCTGGAGATCGTCACCATCAAGCAGATCGCCAAGGCGGCTGGGGTGGAGAAGATCGATGCCGGTCCCAAGGGCGGCACCGTCGCCTTCCGGGGCAACAGTTTCGCGAATCCGCTGAAGCTTATCGGGTTCATCAACCAGCATAGCGGCACCATGAAGGTGCGGCCCGACCAGAAGATCGTTGTCAGCCGCGACTGGCCGACGCCCGAGGATCGCCTCAAGGGTGCCAAGGCGCTGCTGGGGCAATTGGCCAAGCTGGCGGGATGATTTACCAACGTACGTCCTGGACAATGGTCCCGAAGGTACTGGTCGGACCGGACAGAATAATTTTTTTTCCCGCCGGCAACTCAGACTGAAAATTATGGCTCTGACAGATAGTGCCGGAAAGAGGCGCTTCGGCTATGTGAAAGCCGCGGCACGATCTTCTAGCGTCATTCCAGTAAGAAACCGTTGCGTTGCGTTGTCCTGGAACGCCGAACGATTTCGTGTGCCAGGGGAAGATAGCCTCGGTAAGAGCAACAAAACCGAGCAAGGCGAATGAAAGACAAAGCATCAGAATGCGCAACGGCATCGGTAGCCGCCAGAATTTAACTGCGTAGCTGGGTTTGGGAGGAAAGAAATTGGTCAGGGCACCGAAGATGCCGATGGCTATCGCTGCATTGTTCCGTATTGTCATTCCCTTAGGGGATAGAACAAAGCTTTGGCTGGTCAGTGCTCCAAGCAACGCCGTGACAACCAGCGCAGCGATGAGGACGGCGAGCGCTATCCTCGCGGACAGCATGAGCCAGGGAAAGGACGTCAAGGTGGAGCCGTTCATTGCACCAATATCCTGACCTCAGCGCCGGGTCGTCAAGGCGGGATCGTAAAGCGCCTCTTGCGCGTTAGCTTCTGATAATCCCGCAACAGGACCATTATGTCCTTTACGTCTCCCCTCGACTGGTACTGGGTCATAGCGCCGCTGGTGGTGGCTCTGCTGGCCGGGCTGTTGATTTTGCGCGGACTGTTCCATCTCGGGCGGGCCCGTTTCGGAGCAGCCGGGCTTCAGGGCATCAGCGGTCTGGTGCTGGGACTGGGCGCCCTGTGCCTGGGGCTGGTCGTGCTCAACACCCAAACTTATGCCCGTCTGTCCGCGGAACGTCCTGTCGCCGAAGTGACGGTGGCGGCGCTGCATCCGGCAATGCAGATGTACCGCGTCACGGTCCGACGGCTGGATGGCACCGGCATCACGACGGAGTGCCGGATTCAGGGCGATGAATGGCTGATGAGTGCCGCGGTGCAGAAGTGGCGGCCCTGGGCGAACATATTGGGACTGGACTCGACCTACAGGCTGGACCAGCTCGCCAACAAGTATTTCTCCGCTGCGCGCGGCAATGGCCGCGCCATCACCGCCTGCGATCTCACCGGCCCGCCGCCAGCGGGTCGGGCATTCATGCCGCGCGGCTTCTCGGCGTGGCTCATGAACAGCGCGCAAGCCGAGCAGCGCCGCTTTGGTTCGGCGATCTATATGCCGCTGACGGATGGTGCGATCTATCGCGTGATCATGACGCAATCGGGGCTCAATGCGGACGCTGTAAACCCCATCGCGCATGCCGCCGTGGCGCGCCGCCCTTAACCCGCTAACGGCGAAAATCCCCAAAATGCGCGAAAATCCAGGCCCAAGGCGCCGCGAACCTAGGATTTTATTAATACTCCCCCACCAGAATGGCCGCTTCGAATTCGGAGAATAAAGATGCGTGCGATTTTTGCTGCGGCCCTGGCCGCCTCGATGATGATGTCCAGCGCCATTGCGGCGGAAGCCCCGACCATGGGTCCCCTGGTCGCCGGCAAGCCCGCTGGCGTGAAGCAGGCCCAGATCGAAACCGGCGGCGTGCTGCTGGTGGTGGGCATCCTGGTGGTGGCCGGCGCCATCGCCGCCATCGCCTCGACCACCCAGGGCGACGGCAAGAGCACGCCTTCCACCACCAATACCAACCCGTAAGACGGGTTCTGGTTTGAATTGCAACGGCGCGCGGGCAACCGCGCGCCGTTTTGCGTTTCAGCGCCTGGCGTTGACGCGCCGGAAGAAGGCGGCCCTGGCCGGATCGGCCGCAGGCCGCATGCCGGGCGCGGCGCCCAGCGCCATCACGTCACTTTTCGCCGCATCGAATGCCTGCCAGCGCGGCAGCCCGCCGCCATTGGGATCGCCCGTCTTGATGAAGTTCACGAAATAGGCCTGCATCGTCGCCGCCACTTGGCGGTCGGTATCGGTCCACGGCCTGTCGAGGGTGTGCAGCGTGTCGAACACATAGGGCAGTTCCGACGTGTGATAGCTGCCATGGGTCAGCGCCTGTGCGCCCGGCATCACATGCTCCAGGTCGAAGAAATATAGCGGCGTCCGTCCCCCTCTGGCTGCCGCCCAGCCCAGGCTGTTCATGATCAAATTCTCGTGCCCGGCGGCATGCATCGCCGCGCTGGCATCGTCGCCGGACGGATAGAGCGCCAGCAATTCCTTGCCATCACTGCCCAGCTGCGTGTTGGCCCAGGCTTCGAATTCCGCGCGGCTGACGGGCTGGTTCAGCAGCTTGCCGGGGGGCGTTGCGCCTTCGCCCAGATTCCATCCCGTCAGTACCGGCACGTCATGCAGGATGGGCGCGTTGGCGGACGGCACGACATGCCCGTCGATGGTGGGGCGGAAGCGAAAATCGGAGCCGGTGGGGACCAGTGCGGAGGAGGGGAGTGCGCGCATCTGCGCCAGGGTGGAAGCGCCTTTGCTGGCGGCCCATTCGATACCGGCCGCTTCGCGCTCGGCGCTGGTCTGAAGCGCCGTTCCCAGCCGCATGCCGCTGTTCAGGATGGCGGCGCGGAACAGTCCCTTGGCTTGCGGCGAGCGCAGCAGCGCATGGATGGCGCCCGCACCCGCCGACTGGCCCATCACCGTCACCTTGGCGGGGTCGCCGCCAAAGGCGGCGGCATTCTCGCGCAGCCAGGTCAGCGCCGCGATCACGTCCATGAGGCCGTAATTGCCCGAATGACCCGCTTCCCTGGTCAGCTCGGGATGGGTGAGGAAGCCCGCGGTGGTGAGGCGGTAGTTCATGGTGACCACCACGATGCCCGCCTTGGCCATGTTGGCGCCGTTATAGATCGGCACTCCGCCCCCACCGGCATTGAAGCCGCCGCCGGGCACGAACAGCACCACCGCCTGGCCCGCGCCGGGCTTGGCTGTGGTCCAGACATTCAAATTCAGGCAATCCTCGCTGTAAGGCGGGCCGACCAGATACTCCATGGACCAGGGGCCTAGGGGCTTGGCGTCCGACTGCATGCAGGCGGGACCGAGTTTGCTGGCGTCGCGCACGCCCTGCCAGGCGGGCGGGGTGAGGGGCGCCTTCCAGCGCAGATCGCCCACCGGGGCCGCGCCGAACGGCACGTTCAGAAAGGCATCGGCGCCGCGCTCGCGCGTGCCGGCCAGTTCGCCCTGCGCCACACGGGCGCGGGGTTGATCCTGGGCAGCGGCGGGTAGCGCAAGCAATGCGGCCAGCGCCGCGCCTTTGACCAGCTGTTTCATGAAGCCCCCTTCAATAGCGCAGCACCAGCCTGCGGCCACTGATATTGAACGATTTCATTCTGTTGAGGAATGTCATTCCCAGCAGCGACGAGCGCATTGGCGCCTGGTTGATGGAAACCGGCACGTTGGTCAGACGGATATGACCGATTGTCAGCTCGTCCACGACAGTCGAAGCGCCATAACCGATGCCGTTGGCGGTTTCATAGGCGCGATTGAAGACGAGATTGTCGACATCGATGCCCAGCCGCCGGGCGTCCCCCGGAGTCAGCACGATCGAGCTGGCGCCGGTATCCACCAGGAAGCGCACCGGCGTGCCATTCACCGTGCCATTGGCGTGAAAGCCGCCTCCTGCGCTGGCGGAAATCACCATCTCATTGGGGGCCGTCTGCAGCGGCGTGCCGGGAATCAGGTCGGCGCGCAATCTCTGACCCAAATCCAGCAGTTCGTCTTGATAGGAATAGCCAAGCACCAGCACCGCGCCGACGCCCAGCCACAACGCGATATTGCGCACCGTCTGCTTCAGGTTGAAGTGGCGCACAAATAGCAGGCTGGAGGAGACCAGCGCCAGCACAGCAAGGATGCGGATCAGATCGGGATTGCTGAAATGGCCTTCATCCGGAAAGGCGCTAGCCAGCAGGAAGACCAACAAGCCGACGCCGGCCATCGCCGCCAGCCAGAGATAAAGTCCGACGCGCGGTCCGTCATGCTTCGGCGGTTGCCAGGGATTCTGGTCCACCTAGTCCAGTTCCATGATCACGGCGCTGCCGGCCTGGATGCGTTCCAGCAGCATGGGACATTCCGGCACCATCCGCTCCATCCAGTAGCGGGCGCACATCAGCTTGTCCTTGTGCAGTTGATCGCTCTTGCCCAGTGAGGCTTTTGCCATCATGCCCCACATCAGGGCTGTCACGGTGATGCCCATGATCCGCAGATATTCGGTGGCGCCGGCGCCCGCGTCATTGGGATTCTTCATCCCGTTCGCCGCCAGCCACATGGTGGCCGCCTGCAGGGATTCGGTGCCGCGCTTCACGCCGGCCACGAACACCTTCATGCCATCGTCCTTTTCGTTTTGCGCGATCCAGCCGGTCAGCAGCGCAAACAGCGCCATCGGCGCCGCGCCGCCCTTGCGCCCCAGCTTGCGGCCCACCAGGTCCATCGCCTGCACGCCATTGGCGCCTTCATAGACCATGTTGATGCGGGCATCGCGCACGAACTGCTCCACGCCATTGTCGCGGATATAACCGTGGCCGCCATAGCATTGCATGCCCAGATTGGCGGCTTCGAAACCCATATCGGTGCCGAACGCCTTGATCACGGGTGTCATCAGGTCCGCAAGCAGCCCCGCATTTTCCGCCTCGGGTCGCTGCGAGCTGGCGATGCTCATCTGCAAGGTGGTCCAGGCGGCCAGCGCCCGCGCCCCTTCCACAAAGGATCGCGCCTGCAACAGCATCTTCTTCACATCGGGATGAACGATTTCCAGGTCGGCAGGCTTGTCCGGCTCTTTGGGACCCGTAAGGGCGCGGCCCACCCGGCGTTCCTTGGCATAGGCATAGCCGTTCTGATAGGCGACTTCCCCCAGCCCGATGCCCTGGATGCCCACGCCCAGCCGCGCAGCGTTCATCATGCCGAACATGCCCGCCATGCCGGCGGACGATGAGCGCTTCTCGCCCGGCTTCAGGGCTTGCGGCTTTGGACCCAGCCGCCAGGCGATGGCGTCGTCGAAATTCAGCACGCAGGTCGCCTGGCCCTTGATGCCCATCTTGTGTTCGATGCCGCCGGTGTTGACGCCGTTGCGCCCCCCCATGGTGCCGTCTTCCTTGACCAGGAATTTTGGCACCATGAAGAAGTTCACCGTCGAAAGATCGTCATGGATCTGGCCGTTCTCATCCGGGATCTTGGCGATCACCATGTGAATGATGTTGTCCGTCAGGTCCTGGTCGCCGCCCGAGATGAAAATCTTGGTGCCGTTCATCTTGTAGGTGCCGTCGGGCTGCTCGACCGCCTTTGTCTTCATCAGCCGAAGATCGGTGCCGCAGCCGGACTCGGTCAGGCACATGGTGCCGGCCCATTCCCCCGATACCATCTTGGGCGCGATGCCCGTCTTCATCCAGTCCGCGCCGGTCGCCAGCAGCGCGCCATAGGCCCCGGCCGTCAGCATGGGATACATGGCGAGGCTCTGATTGGCGCTCATTCCCATTTCACTCACCGCCATGGTGAGAATATGGGGCATGTTCGCCCCGCCCACCGATTCCGGCGCGCCCAATCCGCCCCAGCCCGCCTCGCAATAGGCCGTGTAGGCCTCCTTGAATCCCTTGGGGGTGGTCACCGTGCCGTTCTGGAAATGACAGCCTTCCTCGTCGCCCGACTGGTTCAGCGGCTGCAGCACTTCCTCGCAGAACTTGCCCGCATTGCTGAGAATGTCATCCACCAGCCCGGCATCCAGGTCGGCAAAGCCCGGCAGGTCGCGATGATTTTCCAGTTCCAGCACTTCGTGCAGCAGGAAGCGATAGTCTTCGACCGGGGCGCGATAAATGGGCATGGCGGCAATCCGTTTGGGGAAATCGATTCTTACTCTGCCATGGCGCCGCCCGCCATTGTGCAGGCGCAACAGAAAGTGGGCGCAACAGAAAAGGGCCGGGCGCTTTGCGTCCGGCCCTTTGTCAGACTTGTGTCTGCACCTACTGGATCGTGGCTCTGGCAGTGCTGCCGGCATTCACCGTGGCCCGCTGGTTGAGCTGGCGGGTGGTTTCGGCTTCCGCGGCGTCAGCGGCGGCACGGGCGCGGCTCGACATGCGGCCGGCCGCGGTCTGGGTCGAACGATTGACGCTGGCCGCATTGCCCGACGCGTCC
>JBBSKJ010000085.1:0-8371 GCA_038256475.1 Micropepsales bacterium
CGTTTCCAAAACGGGGATATCCCATTTTGGCACAGGTCCCAACCGTCGCGTCGCGTTAATATTACCGCTTAACGGCTGAGGAATTCCGGCAGCAGCCGTGCGGCTTGCGGCCAATTCGCCACGATGCGCTCCGCCCCCGCCGCGGTCAGCCGCGGCGCCAGCCCGTCATGGGCATGACCGCCGCCCAGAAAGCCCCAGCAGCGCGTGCCCGCCGCCCGGGCTGCCAGCACGCCGTTGACACTGTCTTCGATCACTAGGCAATCGGCCGGTGCGATCCCCAGCGCATCGGCGGTGTGCAGGAACAGGTCGGGCGCCGGCTTGGCGTGCGTGACATGCTCGGCGGAATAGACATGGGGCGCGAAATGGTCCCACAGCCCGACCTGGCGCAGCTTGCGTTCCAGCCCTTCCTTGGTGCTGGAGCTGGCTACCGCCTTGGGCAGAGTCACGGAGGCAACAGCCGCCGTCGCACCCGGGACTTCGGTGAGCCGGGCGATCATGGTCTGGCGCAGGCGCAGGGCAAGCTCTTCGCGGATCTGTTCGGAGATGGTTCGGCCGATGCGCTGCTGCGCTTCCTCGTCCATCACCCGGTGAAAGGCTTCATAGGAAAGCCCTATGAAACGGTTGATGTAATCGCCGCGCTCGAAGGTCAGGCCCTGCTCGCGCAAGATCGCAAGCTCGACTTCCAACGCCAGCACCTCGCTGTCGACCAGAACACCGTCGCAATCGAAGATGACCGCCTTGAACAGCTTCAGGCGGCCTTGCGGGAAGACAAGAACTCGCCCATGCGGCCCAGCGCCTTGAGGATGTTCTCGGTCGAGTTGGCGTAGGATAGCCGGAGATAACCTTCGCCTAGGATACCAAAGTCGGGACCGCCGATTAGGGCAACGCCGGTTTCGTCCAGCAGCGCGTTGGCCAGCGGCTTGGCCTTCCAGCCGGTCTGTTTGATGTTCGGGAAGGCATAGAAGGCGCCCGCCGGGACAATGCAGGAGACGCCCGGCAACTTGTTGAGACCTTCGACCACCACCTTGCGGCGCTTGTCGAACTCCGCGCGCATATGCGCGACCGCGTCCTGCGGACCCGTCAGGGCCGCGACGCCGGCATACTGGGTCGGCGCGTTGACGCAGGAATGCAGGTTCACCGCCAGCTTGCGGGCATTCTCGTACAGCTTGCCGGGCCAGATCGCATAGCCCAGCCGCCAACCGGTCATGGCATAGGTCTTGGACCAGCCATTCAGCAGGATCAGGCGATTACGAATGGAAGGATAGTTCAGCAGCGTGACATGCTGCTGGCCGTCATAGATCAGCTGGTCGTAGATCTCGTCCGACATGATCGCGACCTCGGGCCACTTCTCCATGCCGGCGACGAACGTGTCGACTTCGGCCTTGGGGGTGACGCCGCCGGTCGGATTGGCGGGCGAGTTAATGATGATCAGCCGCGTCTTCGGCGTGATCAGGGCCAGGGTTTCTTCCGCCGAAAAGGCGAAGCCATTCTCCTCGCGGATCGGAATCGGCACCGGCGTGGCGCCGGTATATTCGATCATCGAGCGATAGATGGGAAAGCCGGGATCGGGATACATGATCTCCGCCCCCGGCTCGCCGAACATCAGGATGGACATGAACATGGTGGGCTTTCCGCCCGGCATGATCATCACTTCATCCGGCGAGACCGTGGCGCCGAACCGCTTGTGCAGGTCCGCCGCCACTGCTTCGCGCAGCACCGGAATGCCGGTGGCGGCGGTATAGCCGTGATGGCCGTCCCGGATCGCCTTGATGGCGGCCTCGGCGATGTGGTCGGGGGTACGAAAGTCCGGCTGGCCGATGCCCAGATTGATGATATCGCGCCCCTGGGCGGCCAAGGCATTGGCCCGGGCCAGGACGGCAAAGGCGTTTTCCTCGCCGATCCGGTCAAAGTTCGCGACGGTCTTCATAGGGCGTTTTTTCCGGCTTTTCTGGGCAGGTCGTATAGCGGCAACGCAGGGCGCGCGCCAGCACCCCGCCCTAGCCCAAATAGCCCTTGTCGCGCAGGTGCTTGACGATGGCCTGGGCGTGAAATTCCGGGCTGCCTTCCACGGGACGGATTGTCAGTTCGGCCTTTTCCGGGGTCTCGTAGGGGCTGTCGATTCCAGTGAAGTTCTTGATCGTCCCCGCTCTCGCCTTCTCATAGAGCCCCTTGGGATCGCGCTGCATGCAGACCTCGATAGGGGTATCCACGAATATTTCCAGGAACTCGCCTTCGCCCACCACTTCGCGCGCCATGCGGCGTTCGGAGCGGAAGGGCGAAATGAAGGCGGTCAGCACGATCAGGCCGGCATCCACGAACAGCTTGGCCGTCTCGCCCACCCGGCGGATATTCTCCACCCGGTCGGCATCGGTGAAGCCGAGATCCTTGTTAAGGCCGTGGCGGACATTGTCGCCATCCAGCAGATAGGTGTGCTTGCCCTCGGCGGCCAGTGACTTTTCCACCAGATTGGCGATGGTGGATTTTCCCGAACCCGACAGGCCAGTGAACCACAGGATAACAGGCTTCTGGCCCTTCATCGCCGCGCGCGCCTGCTTGTTCACGTCCAGCGCCTGCCAGTGGACGTTGGTCGCACGCATCAGCGAGAAATCGATCATCCCGGCGCCGACCGTGGCGTTGGTGAAACGGTCGATCAGAATAAAGCCGCCGCTGTCACGGTTGTCGCGATAAGCGTCGAAAGACAGCGGTTGGGACAAGGAAAAGTTGCAATAACCCACTTCGTTCAGCGCAAGGGTCTTGCCCGCCAGATGATCCAGACTGTTGACATCAATCTTGTGCTTGAGAGCGGAGACCTGCGCCGGAACGGTGGCGGTGCCCAGCTTCAACAGATACTGGCGGCCGGGCAGGAGTTCCTCATCCGACATCCAGAGCAGATGCGCCGCGAACTGGTCGGACACGGCGGGGCGTGCCTGGGGATCGGCCAGCACGTCGCCGCGGCTGATATCGACCTCATCGGCCAGGGTCAGGGTGATGGCATCGCCGGCCACCGCTTCGGTGAGATCGCCGTCCATGGTCACGATGCGTGCGACCTTGCTGGTCTTGCCCGATTTGGCGACAGCAACACTATCGCCCGGCTTCACCCGCCCCCCGGCAACGGTGCCTGCGAAGCCGCGGAAATCCAGGTCAGGACGGTTGACCCATTGCACCGGCAAGCGAAACGCCTTGTCGGCCAAAGCCGTGTCCACATCCACCGTTTCCAGATGGGCGAGCAGTGCCGGGCCGGTATACCAAGGCGTTTCAGCGCTCTTCTCGATCACATTGATGCCAAAGCGCGCCGACAGCGGGATCGCCATCTGGCTGACGAAATTCAGCCGCGCCGAGAAAGCCTGGAAGTCCGCCACGATCCGATCGAACACCTCCTGGGAATAACCCACCAGGTCGATCTTGTTCACCGCCAGAACGATGTGACGGATGCCGAGCAGCGAGGCGATATAGGCGTGGCGGCGCGTCTGGGTCAGGACGCCCTTGCGTGCATCGATCAGGATGACGGCAAGATCACTGTTGGACGCGCCGGTCGCCATATTCCGGGTATACTGCTCGTGGCCCGGCGTGTCGGCGACAATGAATTTGCGCTTGTCGGTGGCAAAGAAGCGGTAGGCGACGTCGATGGTGATGCCCTGCTCCCGCTCGGCTTCCAGCCCGTCCACCAGCAGCGCAAAATCGATGTCCTCACCCGTGGTGCCGAATTTTTTGGAGTCTTTCTCCAGCGAAGCCAGTGTGTCCTCGAAGAGAAGTTTGGTATCGTAGAGCAGCCGTCCGATGAGCGTGGACTTGCCGTCATCGACGCTACCGCAGGTTAGGAAGCGCAGCAGGGATTTCTTTTCCTGCGCGGCGAGAAATTTCTGAAGATCGGTGGGGGCGTTCATAGGAAGGAACCTAGGTTAGAATTGGAAATAAATGAACTGTTCGACGGGGCGCAAGAAGATAAAGACTACGAAGGCGGCTACGGCCACGGCGCCGGCTTCCGCGACAGCGCTCAAGATCAGCGGGCGGGCATGCGCCAGCCACCGGCGGATGAAATACAGCATCAGCATGGCGGTGAACACCACCGCAACGATCAGGTAAAAGTTCTCCTGGAAGGTCAGATAGCCATAGGCATTGATATCCAGCACCCGCCCCAGCAAAGCGAGGGCGTCGTCCAGCGAACGAGCGCGGAACGGGATCCAGGCTAGCATGACGATGCCGAGCGTCAGACCCCAGCCCCCGATGGTCCGGATTGTCGAGGGCACCGCTCCCAGTCGTGGCTCCGCCAGCCGATACAACCAGACAAAGGTGGCGTGCCAGATGCCCCACAGCGCGAAGGTCCAGGCCGCCCCATGCCACAGCCCCATCAGAAACCAGGTCACGAAAAGCGCCAGCGTTAGACGCCAGGAATCCAGTTTGAGGACATGCACCTCGAGCCCGCCGGTGGATTCGTTGCGCGGCCACGCGCCACTCAGCGGCAGATAGAGATAATCGCGGATCCAGGATGATAGCGTAATGTGCCAGCGCCGCCAGAAGTCACGCGGCGACAAAGCGAGATACGGCCAGTTGAAATTTTCGGGAAAGCGGATTCCCAGCAGCAGCGCCGATCCGATCGCGATCATGCTGTAACCGGCGAAATCGAAATAGATTTGCAGGCCGAAAGCAAATGCCATCGTCCAGACGTCGAGCGCGCTGAGCAGCGCCGGGCGGGCCAGGAACGCCTCATTGACATAGGGGGCGAGCTGGTCGGCAAGGCCCACTTTGAGAAACAGGCCGAAGAGGACTTTTCGAAAGCCCAGCACAAAGTCGCCGCTGTCGAACCGCACCTTGCGAACAAGCTGGGGAATGAGGTCATGGGCGCGCAAGATCGGGCCCGCGATCATATGGGGCCAGAACATCACGTAGTTCAGATAGGTAGCAAAATTTCGCACGGGGACAAAAAAACCCCGATACACGTCGACCGTATAGCTGATGGATAGAAAGGTATAAAAACTGATCCCCAGCGGCAGAATGATCTTGCCGGGATCAACCTGCCAGTTCTCTCCGAAAAGCGACCCCGCCTGAGCGAGATTGTCCAGCGCGAAATAGGTATATTTGAAATAGGCCAGCAGAATGAGATTGGTGGTCAGGCTGACCACCAACCAAAGATTGCGTCGTCTAGGCCGGGTTTCGCCGTGAATTTTCAGCGCGAGAACATAGTCGACGAAGGCGGAAAATCCGATCAAAAGAACGAATTCCACGCGCCAAAGGGCATAGAAAAGTAGGCTGGCCGCCAGAATGAGCCAACTGCGGTACGCCGGCCGCAGAGCCCAGTAGGCAAGGACGGCGATCAGCAGGAAGACAAGATAGCTGAGCGTGTTGAACAGCATGGCTACCTGCCCTCTTGCACATAGGGCAGGAGCGCCTTCGCCAGGATTTTATGCCCTTCGCCGCGAAAATGCATGAAGTCTATGTCGTCTGCGGTATAGCTTCCCCAGAACTGCGCCGGGACGGCCGCCTCAAGGTTAAGCAGCTGGGCGCCGTACCTTGCAGCCAACACCGACACCGTGTCTTTCCATGCCCGATACTGATCGGGATCATATGGCATCGAAACATCCTGCCTCAGGGGTGCGATATATGCGATGACCCGGACGCCATCGCGCCGCGCATCCGCCAGCAATTGCTCCAGGGCGCCCATATTGCGCGCATAGCGCGCCGGAATCATTGTGCGGACGGTTGTCGATTGAATGCTCAGCACAGCATTTCGCAGGAAATAGAGATCCAGCAGCACCTGCCCACGCTGCTGCGCCCGCCCCTGCCACAACGGCCACAAACCCGACAGAGTCGCATTCAGCCTATCCTCGATAGAAGTCTGCGCACCTGCGCCCCGGTCCACATCGGCCGCATCACGCTCGTGCCAGCCACTCTGCGCTGCAGAAATGATTTCCCGACCCACAGAGTTGGCCGTTACCCGCTTGCGGCCCTCCGGATCGAGAAAGCCTGCAAAATCCGCGCGCAGTCCATCTTCGCGCAGATCATCGAAGCAAAGCTCAAGAAGAAAAAGGCGAACCGGCAACCGGGACGCCGCATAGGTGGCCAAAACATACTGTTCCTGCAAGTTGGCATTCGCCAAGGATAGGCCAAGCGGGACGGTGACGTCCGGACAGGAAAGCTCCTGGCGAAGCCAATAGGGAGCAATGTGATCACCTTCCCGAAATTGATTGATCAGATGGAGCTGCGAGTTGCCAAGCCACAACAAAGTGGATGGCTGGCAATCGGCGGCCGGCGGATAACCGGGCTCGTGCCGCGAGATCACCGCCTTGATGTCTTTGACCAGGTAGGCGGTGAAATCGACGCCGTTCCACTTTTCCAGCGGGGCGTGAAACGAACGCGCCAGCGCGAAATTCTCGACATCAGCGTGCCGGGCATAGAAGTGCAGCGCAACAGCGGCGATCACCAGCCCGGCCAGCAATGTAAGAACGGAACGCATGGACCGGCTTTCCCGAAGTGCTGCTCACGCAAACTGGATGAAAGCGTCCCACTTGCTGCGGACCCTCATCAGAAATAGCCCTCTTTCTTCTTTTTCTCCATCGAGGCCTTCTCGTCGCTGTCGATCAGGCGCCCTTGTCGCTCGGAGGTGCGGGCGGTGAACATCTCGGTCACGATGCCTTCCAACGTGCCGGCATCGCTCTCGATGGCACCGGTCAGTGGATAGCACCCCAAAGTGCGGAACCGGACCATCTTCTCCTGCACCGTCTCGCCGGGCAGCAGCTTCATGCGGTCGTCATCCTTCATGATCAGCGTGCCAGCGCGCTCTACCACCGAACGCTTCTTGGCGAAATACAGCGGCACGATCGGAATATTCTCGGCCAGGATGTATTGCCAGATGTCCAGTTCGGTCCAGTTGGACAGTGGAAAGACGCGGATGCTTTCGCCCTTGTTGATGCGGGTGTTGTAGACCCGCCAGAGTTCGGGGCGCTGGTTCTTGGGATCCCAGGCATGGGTGGCGGTGCGGAAGGAGAAGATGCGCTCTTTGGCGCGGCTCTTTTCCTCATCGCGGCGCGCGCCGCCAAAGGCGGCATCGAAACCGTATTTGTCGAGTGCTTGCTTCAAAGCCTCGGTCTTCATCACCTGGGTGTGCAGCGACGAGCCTGAGTCGAACGGGTTGATGCCGCGCTCCACGCCGTCCTGGTTGATGTATTCGATGAAATCCAGACCCAGCCTTTTGACCGTCTCGTCACGGAACTGGATCATCTCCTTGAACTTCCACGTCGTATTGACGTGCATCAGGGGGAATGGCGGCTTGGACGGATAGAAAGCCTTCATCGCCAGATGCAGCATCACGGCGGAATCCTTTCCTACCGAATAGAGCATCACCGGGTTGGCGAACTCGGACGCCACCTCGCGCATGATATGGATACTCTCGGCTTCAAGGCGCCGCAGATGCGATATAACAGTTTTATCGGTGGACAATTTTCAGTATCCCAGATCTGGACTGTGAAATAGTCTGAAGCCGATCCTGATGCAATGGCGCTATCCGCGCCCCTTGCATGTTATTTGAGGATTTTGGTGGTGGTGGCTGGAGGAACTGCCTGTTCCTTTACGGCAAAGCGCACCCGGCCGATCGAACGGCCGTCAAAGGTATTGATCCGCACCAGCCATTCACCGGGCCGGGGGCCGGTCTTGAGTGTGTAATAGCGAAAGCCGTTCTCGCGGCCCCCAACAATGGGCACGGATATCCGTTGCTGCGTCACCCAGCCCAGCTTCGGGTCCAGCCGCTGCCACTCATGCACGATGCGGGTGCTCAAGCCGCGCGGTGCAAATATCGCGCTATAAAGATAGAGCTTGGCGCCCGGCTGGATATGCATGATGGGATGACTGCCGAAAAGCGCTTGCCATTCCGGCGGCTCCTCTTCTTCCATCACCTGGAAATCGCCGTTGACGCGCTTGGCGCCGTGGTAAATGCCGGCATCAGTGAGCACCAGAGGCAAAGGCGGCAGGATACGCAGGAAATAGGCGGCGTTGAGCGCGATGGTGATCAGCACCATGCCCGCCGCCACCTGCATGCGCGCGCCGCGGTATCGTTCATGGCCCAGTCGCGCCAAAGCCCGCATGTAGACAAAAAAGGTGCCCACCGCGACCATGCCGCTGAGCAGGAAGGGCACAGCGCCGATCTGCCCCATTACCAGCGGCACCAGTAGAATGGCGTAGGAATAGATGGAGAAAAACAGCAGCAGCGCCGCGAATACCAGCCTTGTGTGATAGCGGCGCAAATATTCGCTCCCGATCAGGATCGCCGCCATCGCCAGGAGGACTGGCCAGGACGATGTGAGCGAAGCGCTGCGGATATAAAAAACGCAAAAGCCAGACAGCAGCGCACCCAGCGCGAACTGGGTCAGGAATATCAGGA
>JBBSKJ010000086.1:0-8305 GCA_038256475.1 Micropepsales bacterium
AAGCCCAGCGCCAAAATTCGGCCGCGACCCGACGTAGCCCTAGAGTAAATTGTTTTCTGGTTGAATCAAACACAGCCAGTCATCCCGGCCAAGCGATGCGTTAGCATCGCGCCGAGCCGGGATCCATCTTGCAGGCGGCGCTATGGATCCCGGATAGCCGCTTCGCGGCTTCCGGGATGACAGGCTCGGATAAATTGATCACAACCGACTCTAATAGAGCGGCGCCAGAGCCTGAACAGCCAGTTCCGGCTCGACGGTTTGCGACAGCACCGCCTTGCCGCCAAGCCCGCGCCACAGTCCCATCGCCATCGTCCAGGGAATCTCCCCCCGCAGGAAGGGCGTCACGACATTGGCCTGGTTCAGGCTGGCATAGGCCTGGACCAGCTTGCGCGGCTTGCCGAAGCCGGTCACGACATCGGCGCGCACCATCAGGTTGAGATTGTCGCCAACGTGCTGCATGTGGAACTGGAAGCGCCGGGCGGTGAATTCCTTGTTGCCGGCATTGACCAGATCAAGGTCAAAGCGCGCCAGGCCGTTTGCGCCTGTGATGCTGCTGGCATGAATGCTGCCGGCCTGGAACTGGATGGCATGGCCGACGCCGTTCGCGCCCGTCCAGGCCAGGCTCTGCCGGCCCGCCGCTTCATACACCGTCTTGCTGCGGCCATAGGTCAGGGCATGCAGGGCGAATTTTTCTGTCGACCAGGCAAAGGGTCCATAGGCGGCTTCGCCCTTGATCTGGAAGTTGGTGAAATTGGCGTCCACCCGAAAAGGGAAGCCGCCCACCGTGACCGTCTTCCAGTCCAGGGTAATGCCGGGCACCACCGGCTGGCCCTTGATCTCGGCAAGCTTTTTCTCGAAGGCGCTGGCCGCCTGCCACCAATGGAAGATAACCCAGGCGGCAAGAATCAGAACCACCAGGAAGGGCGTGTATAACCAGAAGCGGCTGGAATATTGCATTTCTCACCATGGGCGGGCTCATCTTTAAAGGGAAGACGGGCCGCCCATCCAGAATAAATAAGCCGTTAGCTACACTTGGAATAGCCGCAAGACAAACAGGAATCGCACCCCTCCAGCTTGACGAAGCTGGCATCGCCGCAGCGCGGGCAGAACCGGGCGCGGGCGCCCTCCACCGGGACCTGGGCATCGGGCAGGATGGAAGGGCCGCGCTGGCCCAGAAAACCGATCTCGATCAGATGGCGTTCGATCACTTCGCCGATCGCCGCCAGCAGCGAGGGCACATAGCGCCCGTTCATCCACTGGCCGCCGCGCGGATCGAAAATCGCTTTCAGTTCGTCAACCACAAAGGACACGTCGCCGCCGCGCCGGAATACCGCCGAGATCATGCGGGTGAGCGCCAGCGCCCAGGCATAGGCTTCCATATTCTTGGAGTTGATGAAGATCTCGAAAGGCCGCCGCCGCCCGTCTTTCTCGATGTCGTTGATGGTGATGTAAAAGGCGTGATCGCTGTCCAGCCATTTGATCTTGTAGGTGCGGCCCAGCAACTCCTCCGGCCGGTCCAGCGGCCTGGTCATATAAACAACACCACCGCGCGGTTCTGGTCCCCTGGGTTCAGGTAAGGGCAGCGGCAACTCCGGCTCGTCTGTATCACGCGTGATCACGGCTTCGGCGGGAATGGCGTGCGGGGGTTCGTCCACCGACAGCACCGAGCCCGTAACGTCGTTGGGCCGATAGGTGGTGCAGCCCTTGCACCCAGAGCTATAGGCTTCGAGATAGACATGGGCGAATTCGTCGAACGAAATCGCCGCCGGCACATTGATGGTCTTGGAAATGGCGCTGTCGATAAAGGGCTGGGCGGCGGCCTGCACCGCCAGATGGTCCGACGGGGTCAAGGTCTGGGCGGTGACGAAATAGGCTGGCAGCGCGGCATCGGCGCCGAAACGGGCATGGAAGGCGCGCACCGCATAGTCGCTGACGGTTTCCTCCCGCTTGCTGCCGTCGGGCTGGATCACCTTGCGCTTGTAGCTGAAGGCGAAGACCGGCTCGATGCCGCTGGAGACATTGTCGGCGAACAGCGAGATGGTGCCGGTCGGTGCGATGGAGGTGAGCAGCGCATTGCGAATCCCGAACCGCGCGATGCCGTCCCGGATATCGGCGGGCAGGCCGGCGATATGCGGGCGGGCGAGATACTGGCGCGCGTCGAACAGTGGGAAGGCGCCCTTTTCCCGCGCCAATTCCATGCTGGCGCGATAGGCGGCATGGCTGATGGCGCCCAGCCATGCTCGGATCAAGGCAATGCTTTCCGGCGAGCCATAGCGCACCCGGCAGAAGATCAGGGCATCGGCAAGGCCGGTGACGCCCAGGCCGATGCGGCGCTTGGCCTTGGCCTCGGCCTGCTGCTGCGGCAGCGGGAAACGCGACACGTCGATGGCATTGTCCATCATCCTGACGGCGGTGGCGACCAGCCGTTCCAGCTCGGCCATGTCCAGCGCGGCATCGTCTTCAAACGGATGGCGCACCAGCCGGGCCAGATTGATCGAACCCAGCAGGCAGGCACCATATGGCGGCAGAGGCTGCTCGCCGCAGGGATTGGTGGCGGCGATGTTTTCGCAATAGGCCAGGTTGTTCTGGCCATTGATGCGGTCGATGAAAATCACGCCCGGTTCGGCATAGTCATAGGTCGAGCGCATGATGCGCTCCCACAAGGCTTTTGCCTTCACTGTGCGATAGGTCTTGCCGGCGAACTTCAGATCCCAGTCGGCATCGGTCCGGACCGCCGCCATGAAAGCGTCGCTCACCAGCACCGAGAGATTGAAATTGGAAAGCCGGCCCGGTGTGCGCTTGGCGGCAATGAAATCCTCGATATCGGGATGATCGACGCGCAAGGTCGCCATCATGGCGCCGCGGCGGCTGCCGGCGCTCATGATGGTGCGGCACATCGCGTCCCACACCTCCATGAAGGAGACGGGGCCGGATGCGTCCGCGCCCACGCCTTTCACCAGCGCGCCCTTGGGCCTCAGTGTGGAAAAATCGTAACCGATGCCGCCGCCCTGCTGCAGCGTCAGCGCGGCTTCGCGCAACGCGCCGAAAATCCCGTCCATGGAATCGGTGATGGTGCCCATCACAAAACAGTTGAACAGCGTGACAGCGCGGCCCGTGCCGGCGCCCGCCAGGATGCGTCCGGCCGGGAGGAACTTGTGGCCCATCAGGGCATGGGCGAACTCCTGCGCGCGGGTCGCGCGTTGGTCGGGAGGTTCGGCCCGCGCCAGCGCGAGGGCCACGCGCGCCCAGCTGTCCGCCACGTCGCGGTCCAGCGGGGTGCCGTCCGGCGATTTCAGCCGGTATTTGAGGTCCCAGATGCTGGCGGAAATATCGCTCATGGTCCTGTAACAACCATATCAGGCGGGGGTTCGCCACAGCTATAGATAGGCATGGTTGCCTAACGCACAAGGCGCGCAAAGGTTTGAAATATCAGGGTAAAAGCGCCGCGCTTGCGGTCTCGATACGGCTTTGCAGCAGGGTCATGAACGCATCGCGCTTCAGCCCCGGCGGAATGACCTCCAGGAATTCCAGGGTGATGGTGCCGGGATGCTTGAGGAAGCGGGTCCAGTAGACACCGGAATTCAGCGCCACCGGCACACACGGCACCTCCAGCATCCCGTAAAGCCCCGCCACACCTGGCTTGTAATCGGGCGTCGCACCCGGCTTCTTGCGGGTGCCTTCGGGAAAGATCAGCACCGGGCGGCCTTCATCCAGAACCTGTTTCGCCGCCTGGCTCATCTTGCGCAGCGCGCTGGCGCGCGCGCTGCGGTCGATCGGGATTGCCGCCGCTTTCCAGACGAACCAGCCGAAGAAGGGCACGAACAGCAGTTCGCGCTTCAGCACGATGCCGGGCCTGTCCAGCACCAGATACAGCGCCAGCGTATCCCACATGCTCATATGTTTGGAAGCGACCAGCACGGGTCCGCGTGGCGGGGTGCCGCGAATTTCAAAGCCGATTCCGGCAAACACCTTCAGGCCCCAGAAAGTGGCGCGCGCCCATGTCCGCGACAGCCAGACAGTTGCGCCGCGCGGCAAGAACAGTACCGGCCAGAAAATCAGCGAAAGGGTGGCGGAAAGGGCGGCAAACCACACCAGGAACAGCAACGAGCGGAGGGCCGTCATCCGCCCGCCAGCCGCGTGGTCACCATGCTGGCGAGGTATTTGAAATATTCCCGGTGCAGGAATTGCGCCGTGCGCGGCCGTTGCCACCACTGGCCCAGCGCGACGCCGCTCTGCTCGACCGGATAGGCAATCAGGGTGAGGTCGGGCATCCGGGTCGAGAATTCCTTCAGGGTGCGCGGCATGTGATGGCGGCCGGTAACAAGGATCAGGCTGTCGAACTTGTTCTCGCGCGCCCAGAGTGAGGCTTCCTCGGCATTGCCATGGGTGTCTTCGGCGGCATAGCCGATATCGGCGCAGCAATCGAAACGCGGACCGCCGCCCGAAATCCTGCCCACGGTTTCCTTGGTCACGGACAGCGCGGTGCCGCTGACCAGAAGCCGCCCGGCGACGCCGCGCTCCAGCATGGACACAGCGGTCTCCAGCCGCTCATCGCCGCCGGTCAGGACCACGATGCCATCGGCTCTGGGCATCGCGGCGGGCGCGATCGGAAGGTTGCTCACGAACAGCACAAAGCCGATCGCATAGGCGAGCAAGGTCAGGACAATGACAGCCAGGAAAACGCGCAAAGCAAAGCTCCTTGCGCCTGAGAATAGCAAACCGCCTTCGCTGCGCTCAAGCAGGCTAATAAATGGCTTTAACCACCGACAGGACGGAAAACCGCGCCGTGGCCCAGGCGATCAGCGAGGTAACGATGGGCACCGTCGCCAGCCAGGGAATTTCCGTCCATTTCAGCGACAAAGGCGGCAGGAAAGGGACCGCTTCCAGGCCAAATATCTCCAGCCCGCCTGCGGCCAGGAAGAGCATTGCCGCGAAAGCCGTGCCCAAAGCTGCGGCAAACAGGGCGGAGATGAAATAATGCCACTCCACGGCGCGGGCGATAAAGCTGGGAAGCGCCCCCATCTGGTGCAGCAACGCCACCATTTCGTGATGTGCGTCGAGCCCGGCGCGGGTGGCGAAGGACACAGCCGCGGCCGTCGCGCCGGCGATCAGAAGCAGAATGCCGTAAGCCGACCAGCGCACCGCATCGGTCAGCCCGCTCAGCCGCGCGATCCAGCGACGGTGATCATCGACCGTGGCATGTGGCGCGGCGCGTTCCAGATCGGCGGTGAGCTTGGCGATGTCGACCTCGGCGCCCGGCGTCACCGCGGCATCGACCAGCCGGGGCAGCGGAATGCCCGCCACCACGCCATCCTTGCCGATCCAGGGTTCGACCAGGGCATTCAGCTGTGCGTCTGACAGGCGATTGGCGCGGGCGATACCGGGCGTGGCGTTCAGCACGCGCAGCACCGCCTGGGTTTCGGCTTCCAGGGCCTTGGCCGGATCGGCGCCTCCTTCCGGCGGCATCACCTGCACGGTGATGCGATCGGAAAGTCCGCTTTGCCACCCTTGCGCGGCGCGGGTGGCGACCAGCGATGCGCCCAGGGCAAGCGCCGCCAGGAACGCCATCACCGCGATGACAAAATCCAAAGGCGCGGCGCCCTTGTCTCTTGGGAGAATGTAGGTCGCGCGTTCACTCATAAGAGGGCACTCATGTGTTGGCCCGCAATTCCACCAGCCGGCCTTCGATCAGCCGCATCTCGCGCGCCCGTGTCGATTCGATCAGGGCGCGGTCATGGGTGGCGATCAATACGGTGGTGCCCAGCCGGTTGAGCTCGGCGATCAGGCGGATCAGCCGCGCCCCCATTTCGGGATCGACATTTCCGGTGGGCTCGTCGGCGATCAGAAGATCGGGCCGCGCCACCACGGCGCGGGCGATGGCGACGCGCTGCTGCTCGCCGCCCGAAAGCGTGGCAGGCCGTGCTTGCATGCGGTCGCCCAGTCCCACCCAGGACAGAAGCTCGCGCACGTCATGGGAAAAATCGCTCACCTTCTTACCTGCCAGCCGCAGCGGCAGCGCGACATTGTCGAAAGCGGACAGGTGATCGAGCAGGCGGAAGTCCTGAAACACCACCCCGATGCGGCGGCGGATGGCTGGCAGGTCGCGGCGTTTCGCGGTGGCCAGTTCGGTGCCGAACAGGGTGATCAGCCCGCGGCTGGGTGGCTCGGCGACATAGATCAGCTTGAGCAGCGTGGTCTTGCCCGCGCCCGACAGGCCGGTAAGGAAGGTAAAGGAGCCCGGTTCCAGCGAGAAGCTGACATCGCGCAGCACTTCGGGCCCCGAACCGTAACGCATCCCCACATTTTCAAAACGAACCATGGGCGGACCTTAGAGATTACACGCCTTGCGGTCATGGCCCCCGACCCCTATTTTCTTCATGTTTTTCAACAGGCCGGACATGATTCTTACCTGTCCTTCGTGCGACACGCGCTATGCCGTGGACGGGTCCAAATTCCCCGCCGCGGGGCGTACGGTGCGCTGCGCCAAATGTGGCCATAGCTGGCATCAGGCCGCCGAAGAGCCTGAGCCTGAGATCGCCCCCGATATCGCGACGCCGCCCGAAGCCGAGGCGGAAGGCTTTGCCGCCCCGGTGGAGGCGCCCGCCGATGATCCCTATCCGGTGAAACCATCGCCCGCCCGCACCTATGCGCCCATATCGGCAGCGCCGGAACCGCGCAGGGCCCTGGGTCCCAAGCTGGCGGTGGTGGCGGGCTGGGTCGGGCTGATCGTGGTGGTATTGCTGATCGCGGTGTCGGCGGTGCGCTATCGCCAGGATATCGCGGTGATATGGCCGCAATCGGCGGGCGTCTATTCCAGCCTGGGCCTGCCGGTGAATGCCAGCGGCATCGATTTTCGCCAGGTGCGGTACCAGCGGGAAAATGAAGACGGGCAGATCGTGCTGGCGGTGGCGGGGATGATCGTCAATGCCGGATCGCGCGAACTGCCGGTGCCGCAGACGGTGCGCGTCACGCTCAGCGATGTCGACAAGCGCGAACTCTATCACTGGAATTTCAAGCCGGGCGCCACGGTGCTCAAGCCCGGCCAGTCGATTCCTTTCACCACCCGGCTTTCCAGCCCGCCCGCAGCAGCGCGGCATCTGGAAGTGCGCTTCGCCAAAGACGGGCCATGAACCCGCCCGCGATCCTGTTTTCCGCAGAACAGATTCAGGAACGGGTCGGGATGATGGCCCGCACCATTGCGAGCGCGCCGCTGCGTCCCAACATCGCCATGCCGGTCCTGGTCGGCGGCTTTGTCTTTGCCGCCGATCTGCTCCGCGCTTTGGCCTGGGAAGGCGTGCCGCTGGATGTCGAAATGATCTGGCTGCGCTCCTATGGCGACAAGCGGGTGGCCAGCGCCATCTCCATGGTGGCGGGGCCTTCCGAACAGATCGCCGGGCGTCATGTGCTGGTGATCGACGGCGTGCTGGACGCCGGACGCACGATAGCCAAGGCAGTGTCGCTGATCGAAGCGGCGGGCGCCGCCAGCGTGCAGGTCGCGGTGATGCTGGACAAGCAGCGCCGCGATGCGGTGGCCAAAGCCGATTATGTCGGCTTCACCGTGGGTGATGATTTCGTCATCGGCTATGGCATGGATGACGCGGGCAAGTATCGCGGCCTGCCGTATATCGGCAAGATCTAGGGCTTCACTGTCATTCCCGGCGAGCCGCGCGCGACAGCGCGTGGCGAGGGAAGGAAATCCAGAAAACCATCACCGGAGTTGCCTGCAGCATGGATTCCCTTCCCCTCGCATTGCTTTGCAATGCTCGGCCGGGAATGACAGCTGCGGTGAAGGAATTTCAGAACGCCTTCAGCAACCGATCCAGATAATCGCGCTCGGCCTGCGGGCGGTTCATCTGCGCCGCGCGGCGGCGCAGTTCCTGCAAGATTTCGCGGGACCGCGCCAGATCGCCGGCGCCGGGAATCTTCACCCCTGAGTCGCCGAAGGGCGCCGCGCCGCGGCCGATCGGATCCTGCCCCCCCTGCTTCTGGCCGGCCTGCTGCTGCTGCGCCAGCTGTTGCGCGCCCTGGCGCAGAGCTTCCAGCGCTTCATTCTGGGCGCTGCCGGCATTGTCCAGATCCTTGCGGCCCAGCGCGCCCTGGGCGTCGCCCATCGCCTTGCCGGCTTCGCGCAGCTTTTGCGCCGCCTGGCCGTCCATGCCCTTAAGCGATTCCTGCAATTCTCTTTCCAGCGCCTGCTGCTGGCGTTGCAGGCCTTGCGGCCCGCCATCCTTGGGGTCGCCCTGGCCCTGGCGCTGGCGGAAGGTCTTGTCCTGCAGCGAGCGCTGTTTGCCCATCAGCTCGCCGA